>JAOZLK010000038.1:0-4447 GCA_029934875.1 Bacteroidales bacterium
CCAGGTGAAGGGGCCTGTATCCCGCTGTGATTGCTGCTTCCAGCTCCTCTTCCGAAAAATCCCCCTCGGGTCCTACGAGGATGGTATACTTGCCCGATTTCTCAAGATTTGTTAAGGAGAGTCTATCCAGTGGATAACAGTGTGCAATGCCCAGGGTACCTTCCTGCTTCTGTTTTAAGAACTGAGCCATCGGAACAGTATCTGATAAAACAGGCTTAAAAGCTTTCAGGGACTGTTTCATGGCCGAAACAAGAATACGGTCCAGGCGATCCATTTTAAGCTGTTTGCGTTCGCTTCGTTTACAAATCAGGGGTGTGATCCTGGAAATACCAATTTCCGTTGCCTTTTCCAGAAACCACTCAAAACGATCCATGTTCTTTGTGGGAGAGATGGCAATATGAAGCTGGTATGGAAGTGGTTTGTAATTGTCAGAATGAGAGGTGATGCTTAAAACACAAGCTTTGGGATATTCACCCTCAATCCGGGCCTCATACCATCCCCCTATCCCATCGATAAGAATCACTGTATCGCCTTCCTTAAGCCGCAGCACCCTGATGGCATGCTTTGACTCCTGCTCTTCAAGAATATGGGTATCACCTGTGATTTCTGGTGTGTAGAAAAGATGCATGCTGAATAATTGTATCTAAAAATAGTAATTTAACAGGCTAAAGATTAAAAAATGTTCAAAATTGGCCTCTTATCCGATACTCATGGATACTATGATCCGCGTATTGCCTCCCTTTTCGGTGAAGTGGATGAGATCTGGCATGCCGGTGATGTGGGAGATTATGAGGTTATTTTACAGCTTAACATGATTGCCCCTGTAGTTGCGGTTTATGGAAACATCGATGGAACTCCCATACGTTCCCGCTTCCCGGGCCATCAGCGGCTTAAAAGGGAAGGCCTGGATATCTGGATGACCCATATTGGTGGTTATCCCGGAAATTACGACAGGAGGGTTAGAGATACCATTTATCGGGATCCTCCCGGACTATTCATTTCGGGGCATTCGCATATCCTGAAGGTAATCCCTGATAAGAAAGGTGGTTTTCTTCATATGAATCCGGGGTCGGCCGGGCGAAATGGCATGCACCAGGTTCGCACATTAATTCGCTTTGAAATCTCGGAAGGAAGGCTTGGAAATGCTGATGTGATTGAACTTGGTCCGCGCTCTGCCTAGTTATCTTCATACTCAAGAAAACGCTCAATGAAAAGCTGCATTCTCCTTTGCGCTGCCAGGCTATAGACATACCCGGCCTGACCCGGATTGGATTTGATCCTTCTGACGTTGGGTTTAAGGTCGAAAACAATACTATTGAAGGTCCTGTTGGACGAAAGAACCTGCAGGCCTCCCGGGGAGTAGGCAATGTAGTAATAGGTTCTGTCATCCACACGGAGGTAAATGTCGAATACATCACCGGAGCCCTTTTCCACCAGTTCCACGTAGGCTTCAACCTTCTTATTTACCTGGATATCACCAATGTTTCCTATTCCCACCTTACCTTTATACCTGAATGATCGTGAATCCTGGTTCCATTTAAGGGGTAAGTCATTGAAGAAAATCGTAGTCCTCCATTCCGGAGGGATCTCCTCGTAAACACCCATCAGTCCCAGCTGCCGCTGTAATAGTCCTGCCTGCTTATCACCCAGCAGGTCACGCATGGCCAACTCGTAATGTGGGCTGCTAAGGTCCACAGGTTCCAAATTGCTTAAGCTATCAATTTCACTTCCCATTACATTGAGCGCTTCAGGTGAGAACATGAAGTCCAGACCAAGAACCAAGCTCGCCTCAAACTGGTCTTCCGCTACAAAATGAGTGGCATTTCCCGCCGATTTGATCTTAACCTGCCCATAATCCAGGGTCAGATCAATCGGCCCCTCGCCATAAACCTTACAGGTTTTGGTCTCCAGCCGCAGGTAAGAGCCGGCAAGGTTCGGATCGGCAAGTTTTGCTTCACTTGCGATGATATAGCTCTCCTTGTCCGGATCGTAGATCAGGGTACCGGATCCGGTCGTAATATTGGCGTCATAGTAGTCTTTCCGGGAACTCAGGAAGGCTGAATAAATATGGGTAGAGTCGCGTGTAATCAGGGATCCGGCAAAAAGTTTGTTCAGGTCTGTATTCATCATGTTATCCCCCACCGGGATTCGTATATCCGAAGGTATGATCTCTTCAGTAAACCTCAGCCAGCCCTTCCCAATTTTACAATCATGAACAATACGGGTGCCCCCATCAAAAGTTAATGTGGGTTTATCTGCATAAAGTTGTACTTCACCCTGGAAATCAAAGAATGGACTTAGCTGGAAAGGATCATCCTCTTCCACCTTGCCCAATGATCGGGTCACCAGGGTGGTATCCACCCATATCTTGTCGAAAAATAGTCCATAGCTATTTCCAAAGGCATCCCTGTAATCATAATAACCCGATCCCGTATATTCCCTGGCCCCTTTTACGGCAACAATAGCATCATAAATGATATGCTGCCGGTTATACTGGTTGGCAAGAATCCTGGCATTCTTCAGGAGATTCATGCTTGCCTTGGCCCCAATGATAACTTCCCCCGAGTCGGGAAAGACATAGGCATCGGCAACTTCGATAAAGGGCACCTGGCTGGCATGGATGTGACGGGTTTCAAAATCATAAACCGCTCTGGGAGCCACAAATCGAAGGGAATCCTGTCCGGCATGAATTGACCTGTAAACAGGTCCGTTGGTCCTCAGGGAATCTATTCCAATATCTACATTGTTTTGTGGAAGTAGCTTATTTTGTAAAAGAGCGACTTCCCCTTTATCCATATCCCAGGTGAAATGGTCCAGATTTGTTTCATATAAATTGTAAGGGAATTCTATCCTGGTCTGGTCCCCGTTGGCAGAAAAGTCACCGCGGCGTTGATCTATATCCACAATGAAATTCACATCTTCGGTGAGGAAAGAATACTCCTGCTTCCAATCACTTCTAAGCCGGACCCCCGCCGAATCGGACCTGATTAGCCTTGAATCATAAAGAAAGCGGTCCGACTCCAACCTGGCATTCTTCAGGGCCATAACTCCCGAACCCGACAGGCCTGAAGGCCTTAGCTCAAGGTCGCCCCCATGATAAATGGAGTCACTGAACATGCGAAAGGTTTCATCTACGCGCTTAATATGCATTACTTCCTCTTCAGCTATGAGGGTAATATCGGTCTCGGTGTTCTCCACCTGCGGAAACTCGATGGAATCACCACTCTCCCTGATCTCGAAGGACCTCGAAAGGGCTAACAGAGAATCTGGGTGCATCATGAAAGCATCTGACCTGGTGGTTGAAGTGAGGTAATCAAAAGAGCCATAGCCCCGCAACCCGCTGCTACTCATCTCTATCTCATTGTAGAAGGTACCAAGTCCTCCATACAAATCAATTCCCGATTCAGCAGTTTCCATAATAAAACCCAGTGAATTATCATCGCGAAGGGTCATTTGCATTTCCAGAGGAGGCAGAATGCCGGCGGAGGTAAATGTGCCGTAGGGAGCAATGGCCTCAGGTCTGAAGTTATCAAGACTGTCGATGGTGAATGCTTCCAGCTGGAAATAGAAGGAATTACGATCGTAAACCCCGTCTTGAATTCGCGGACTATCAAAATATATATATGATTTATCCTGGCTGGAAAAGGTTGGATACTGCGGGTATCTTTCCAGTCCTGATTTATTATTTGGGTCATCAATCAGGAGTTCCCCGGTCATACTTTCAATGGCATTGTCAATCCCAACCAGCACAGGCTCCCCATATTGATTTGATTCACCAGTATTTATAGACATCTGCAGCGAATCAATCTTTTGCATAGATATTTTAAAAGTGTCGTACTGGAAATAGAAATTATGACCTGAGAATCTGAACAGACCTGCATCCACAACTCCATCAAACTGGAAGCTGCGATTTTTCTTCATCACAATGGTGTTTTCCTCGGGGATTAGCCTGACATTCTGCGAGTCACTTAAAAATATAAAGGGAATACCCCGAATTGTCAGGTCACGGGTATAAAGATCAAGTTCAGCATTTGCGACTCCCTCAACCCTGGAGTTGAATCGAATAACATCATAATCACGTTTTCTTATGGATGCCTCAATGTAATCGAACAGTTTCTGCCTAAGGGTGATCATACTGGACTCATCATCGTAATAGACAAAGCCTAGTTTCGCCAGGGCCATGAGTTGGTGCTTAACCTGGTACTCAGCATACCCGATAAAATCTGAGTAGGGCCCGGAATTAAAGGTTCTTCCACGCACCATATCCGAGTAAGCTGCCATCTGGGCCAGCGGATGAGCGTAATCCATCCCCTGTAATGCCATAAAAAAATCGTAATTGAAAAAAGTGTTGGATTCAAAAGTAGCCCTTCCAATTGAGGAACCAAGCTGGGCCTGAAGATGCATCAAGCCCTCTCCCCGCGTCCATAGAAGCTCATCAAAATTCATT
>JAOZLK010000038.1:4457-7927 GCA_029934875.1 Bacteroidales bacterium
CATATCGATGCCGTGGTAAGTGTTGGAATAGGGCCCCTGAGACGTGAAATCCTCTGATTTACTGAGCCTTAACTGCTCCTTGGCCACGTCATAGTCCATGATCAGGTCGGGGTGAAAAATAGAATCCTCACCCAGATAAATATAAAGCTCAGTTATGGGTGAACGAATAAAACGACCATTCATGGTGATCCTGTTCGACCTGGCCTTCACCCTCAATGTATCGCTGCTGAATATTTCCAATTCTGCTGACTCACCTGCTACCCCGGATCCAATCAGATTTGCCCCTTCAATGCTTATCCCTCCTTTGAAATTAATTCCTGCAACAAAATCTTTCTTTTCATAGGAATTCTGGTATGATTTGAACTGAGGATATTTGGCCCTTTGAATATCTTTGATAACGGTGACCTTATCCTCCAGTCTGCCTAAAACCTGGCCATTAAAAAGTGCCGGATAGTAAAGTTTTACTGAATCAGCCGAATACCTTGATCTCTTCAGGTCGATCTTGAATTTGCCCAGGTAGGCATACATCTCAGTATCTGGCATACCGACCCTTTCCCAACTAACTTTTCCCCTGCTTCCCTCCCACTGCAAAGTAAGGGGATCGATGAAGCCGGTGGCCTCCTTGATTTGTATAAAATCCATGCCCACATAGCAGGCAAGGGTGACATTGTCAAACTGTACCCGCATACCGTCATCGCATCGAAAATGAAATGAGGGGCTTGAAACCTTCCAGGTGATTGAATTGCTTGAATAGAAAATGTTGTCCTCCAGAAGCTTTTGAGAAAGATGCAGCCACTGGCTTATGGTAGTCAGCAGAGCCCGGTCGCCGCTTAAGAACAGCTTATATCCCTTCAGCCATTCCTCATATCCATGGACCGTTTTGTTCTCTATAAAAAACTCCATCATAATACGCTGGAAACTGATGAATTGAGGTCGCGGCCGGCACCTTTTCTCAATCATAAGGTTAGATACCTCGATGATTTCCATACGATGTTCATAGGGCAGGGAATCGTAAAGTTGAACGAACCTTTCAAAATCAGGTTCTTCATCAGTTTGTAAAGCTGTTCCGGTAAAAGTCCTTAATTCGGATATATAGCTTGCTGTGTCAACCTGAAATTCCCGGATTGACTGGCCCTGGAGGGAGATTAGTGTACAGGCTGAAATCAGGAGAATCACCAAGCTTCTTATACCGGATTTATTCATGGCTCAGACTTTTTTAAAGGAAAGGGAGATCCAGTTACTTACCTCGGCAGTCTGCAGATGCTCCATGCCACACAGGTAGGCTGCATCAAGGACGAACTGCACATCCTCTGCCAGGAATCCACTTACAAGAAGGATCCCCTCCTTAGTGAGATGGCGGTGATATTCGGGAATATCCCTAAGCAAAATATTTCTGGTAATATTGGCCAGAACCACATCAAACTCCGTCCCATCCAGTGAACCGGCATCCCCAAATCTGACCTCCATGGCCGTGGCCTTGTTTTTCTGCACGTTCTCAAGCGAATTTTCATAGGCCCACTGGTCATTGTCAACTCCCAATACGCTCGTAGCCCCCCTGGAACAGGCATAGATTCCCAGTACTCCGGTCCCACAGCCCATATCAAGGATCCTGCGGCCTTCCAATTCCAGATTGATCATAGCCTCTATCATCAGCCTGGTGGTATGGTGATGACCCGTCCCAAAGGACATCTTGGGTTCAATGATAATTGTGCAGGGAAGATCATTGTCTGAATGATGAAAAGGTGCCCTAATAAGCACCTTTTCATCAATAACTACCGGATCAAATTTCTTCTCCCACTCTTTATTCCAGTTCTGTTCCACGCATTCATGAAACATATACTGGACCTTCATTCCCAGAGCTGCAAGATCATCAATTAAGAGATTGAAAAGATCTCCGGAAAAGACCTCTGCTAATATATAAGCCTGAATCTGGTCATCATTTTCAATAAAGCCTTCAAATCCGATCTCCGACATCCTGGCAAGCAAGATTTCACGTTCTGTTCTGCTCCAGGTTCGGATGGGTATTTGGAATTCAAGGTGAGCCATTGATATAGACCGGATCAGTTAATATGCATTTACAATGCCGAGGAAATCCTCCGCCTTAAGGGCAGCTCCTCCGATAAGTCCGCCATCCACATCAGGATTAGCAAAAAGCTCTGCTGCATTGGAAGGTTTACAGCTACCTCCATACAGGATGGACATGTCTTCAGCGACCTTATCATCAAACATGCTGGCCAGGAAACCCCTGATTTCATGGTGCATTTCCTGTGCCTGATCCGGTGAAGCAACCACCCCTGTTCCTATGGCCCAAACCGGTTCATAAGCAATCACAATCTGACTCATATCAGCAGCCGAAAGTCCCTCGAGACCAACTTCAATCTGCTCCTTCACAATATCAAAGTGCTTTCCTGACTCCCTTTCTTCAAGGACTTCACCACAGCAAAAAATTGGCTTTAATCCCTCGGACAGTGCAAGCTTAACTTTTTTATTAAGCAAAGCATTGTCCTCACCGAACAAAGCTCTTCTCTCCGAGTGGCCCAGTATGACATATTCGACCCCGGCGGAGACAAGCATGGCGGGTGAAACTTCACCGGTATAAGCCCCGGAATCCTCAGAAGCACAGTTTTGTGCACTTAGCCTCACATTTTCAATCATATCCTTCACCTTGCTTAGGTGGGTATAGGGAGGAGCTATAATTACCAGTGCATCGCTTGTTTTCTCGTTCTCCAGTTTCTCAACTGCCCTGGCCAGTTCCATTCCCTCTTTTAAAAGCGTATTCATTTTCCAGTTTCCTGCTACAATTTTCTTTCTCATGATCTTTTTATTGATTGTTGTATTAAATGTAATAATTATAATTCTATGGGTGAAATAAGTGCTGCCAGCGCAATAAGACCTGCGATTCCCAGGATAAAGGATATTATCACTCCCTTTTCTATTGCAGAGGCTCCCTTTTTGTATATCAGGTCGGGCACATAAGAACCGAATTCCAGGATGCCAAAGGAAAACCCCTCATAAACACCTGCTTCCATCAGCAACTGCTCCTCTTCACTTATGGGTGCAGCTGCATTTCCCAGCTTCTCAAGAAGGGTGGGATCCAACTCAAATAGCGAGGGAAAATCCCTGAATCCCCATTTCTCTAAAATGATTCCATTCGAAATAAGCATAAAACCGGGGTTTGAACGGACCATGGTCTTCAGCATTATCTCATCTCCTGCCAGGAAAGGGTAAGAGAGTCCCAGGCTGGAGGAAATTGTCTGCACAGCTTCAGTGGTAGATGCCGAAACAGCCATAAAAGTAAAATCGTCGGCAAGAAGCTCAAGATCCGACCATTGGCCGGCCTGTTCCAGGGCTTGCATCTTCGCCTTTTCCAGGTCGTAGCTGATCATCAATAGCGTATAACCCGGATCGCCAAGGATGCCCTCCACAAGATTGTTACCATATTCATCCATTATGGCGAAATCATGGATGGG
>JAOZLK010000038.1:8027-11048 GCA_029934875.1 Bacteroidales bacterium
ACGTTTTTCAGAAAGGTCTGCCAGTTGGTTAATATCAGGGCATCTCCAAAGCAACCACAATCCGTAACAGGATTAAATATTGCAAGAATAAAGGTCAATACAGTAAAGAAAAGCATGAACCAGAGAAGTACAGTATGCACAACCTTTCGCCTGTAAGCCAGTATCAACGCAACACCCAGAATCAATTCAAAAGCTGCCAGGGCAATACCCAGGGGCAGGGCTAAAAACTCCAGGAATCCCAACTTAAAGGCAGTGAAGTAATCGGCAAACTTATAGGCTGAACCAAGGGGATCTACGGCCTTTACAAAACCACTAAAGATGAATACAAGCCCCAAAAGGGTTCGGCTAAGTAGTTTTAAATATTTCATTTTACCCTCTCGAATTGTTTTATTATTAATTCAGAAATGGAACCAGGGGCTTGCATTTTCCCCATACCATCTGTACAATCGATGAGTTTCAGGTCATCTACATACTGCTGCAAAGCGATGTATTCTTTCATGACCTTTTCCTGGAAACCAAGGTCCTCTTCATGTATATCCCTCTCGCCCTTCAGGTAGGACCTGTCTTCACCTGCCCGTGCTTTTTCAAGCTGCTGACGCGTAAACTCGATGGGAACATGCAGAAACAGGTTCAAATCGGGTTTGGGAAGCTCATTGTGTGCAAACTCAAAATCAAGAATCCAGTCCCTCAGGAGAATCCGCTCTTCAGCTCCTGAAAGCTTGGCGCATTGGAAAGCAATATTGGAGTAAACATAGCGGTCAACAATCACAAAGTAGCCCTCCTCCATCCATTTTCTGATCATGGAAGAGGCTTCTGCCCGGTCGCCTGCAAAGATAAGGGCCACCAGATAGGGATCAACCTGGTCGTTTGGCCCCATCTCACCCCTCAGGAAGCGGGCAATCAATTCGCCGTACACTCCCTCCTCAAGTCTCGGGAAATGAAGATACTTATATGAAACGCCCTCTTTTTCAAGATATTCCCTTAACAATTTAAGCTGGGTGGACTTTCCTGATCCATCCAGTCCCTCAATCACAACAAAGCGCATGAATCGATTTCGAATTATTTAGTGTATTTTTGATAAATCCTGATCTCAAACTTACAAAATATAGGCTCAACAATCGTGTTTTAATGAATAACTTCTCCACATCAACCACCCTGTTTTCAAGGAATTTTTCACTCAATATGGGAGGACAGCTCCTGAAGCTTTCCACACCGGTAGTGATGGGTATCATTAATGCCACTCCAGACTCATTTTTTCAGGGTAGCCGGGTTCCTGAACCCGGTGTTGCAGTTGAAGCTGCAAAAAGAATGCTGAATGAGGGTGCATCTATTCTTGATGTGGGAGCCATCTCTACCAGGCCGGGAGCCATGGAGATTCCGGAGGATGAGGAGGTGGACCGAATAAGCCCGGTAATTGAAGCTATCAGGAATGAGATTCCGGAAGCCCTTATTTCGGTGGACACATGGCGCTCCGGAGTCGCCAGAACTCTGCATAAACGCTTTGGTATCCATATGATAAACGATATCTCTGCCGGCGAATCTGATCCGCAAATGTTTTCAACAGTTGCCGAGTTGAATCTTGCATATGTCATGATGCATATGCAGGGTACGCCGGAAACCATGCAGGACTCTCCTCAGTATGACAATGTGCTTGATGATCTGCTCCAGTTTTTCGGCAAAAAAATATATAAACTCAAAAAACTTGAGGTAAACGATGTGATTATTGATCCCGGCTTTGGCTTTGGAAAAACCACTGAGCAAAACTTTCAGCTATTGAGGGAACTTGATGGCTTTGCCATTCTGGAGCTTCCACTCATGGTTGGGCTTTCGCGTAAATCAATGATTTACAAGTCATTGGAAAGCAACCCCACTGAAGCCCTCACTGGCACAACTGCAGCACACATGGCCGCACTTCTGGGAGGCGCAAGCATCCTGAGGGTTCATGATGTTAAAGAAGCCATTGAAACTGTAAAGATTTTCAGTCAGATTGTGAAAAAGCCAGCCAACAACACCTAACACATGCTTAGTGCTTTCATCCATATTCGTTTTCTTGATGTTATCGACATCATTCTTGTTGCACTGATGCTCTACCAACTCTATATGTTGATCCGGGGAACCGTGGCCTTTAATATTACCCTGTCCATTGTCTCCATCTACCTATTCTGGTGGGTGGTCCGGGCCCTGAAAATGGATTTGCTCAGTAATATCCTGGGATCGGTTCTGGGTGTGGGAGTCATTGCTCTGATCATTGTTTTCCAGCAGGAAATACGCAGGTTTCTTATTTACATGGGAACAAGGTATATGGATGGCAACAGAATCAGCTTCGATAAGATTCTCAACGTCCGCTTTGACTCCAAGTCAACTGTGAAAATCAGGTCAGTACTTAAAGCAGTCATGCAAATGTCCCAGGAGAAGACCGGTGCGCTGATTGTACTTAAAAAGAAGTCCAACATGGATATGTACTCTCAGACGGGAGATGTGCTCAACGCCGAAACCTCCAGCCGACTTTTCTTAGCCATATTTAATAAAACCAGCCCCCTTCACGATGGAGCGGTAATCGTGGAGAACGATAAGGTGAAAGCAGCCCGGGTCATCCTGCCTGTTACCGAACAAATGGACCTGCCTCCTGAATATGGACTGCGCCACCGCGCCGGATTGGGCATTTCCGAGGTATCTGATTCGCTGGTAATCATCGTTTCTGAAGAAACCGGACATATTTCCATCTCTGAAAAAGGGGTACTACAGAAGAACATCTCATCCAAAGCTTTAAAAGAGAAGCTGGAAGCAGACTTCTCCTGACAAGATTAGTTTTTGCGGAACAAGGATTTCTCTTCTCCCTGAAGCAACCTCTTAATATTTGACCTGTGTGTGATTAAGACAAGGACTACCACGAAAATAGAGAAAATCTTAAGGGACAGATATTCTGTTTTAAAGATCCATATAAGCCAGATTGGATAGCTTAAAGCTGCCAGTAGCGAACCCAGTGCTGATATTCTGAAGCCTAGAAACACAAGCAGGTAA
>JAOZLK010000038.1:11058-15214 GCA_029934875.1 Bacteroidales bacterium
TGGTAGCCACCCCCTTCCCTCCTCGAAAGCCTGCAAAAACAGGAAAAATATGACCAAGAATGGCAACCAGGCCAAGGCCAATCCTGAAGATCATCCACAACTCGGTATGAGGCTCAAACTCATTCTGAAGAAAAACAAGGTTTACAGCAGCATAGCCCTTGAGCATATCAAGGATGAGCACGGTAATGCCAATTGGCTTTCCCAGTACCCTGAAGGCGTTGGTGGCACCCGCATTCCCGCTGCCATGCTCCCGCAGATCGACCCCTTTGAAGACCTTCCCCAGCCAGACTGACCATGGAAGGGAGCCCAGAAGATAAGCCAGGCAAACCGCAACAATCACCATTATCATATCAGTAAGATATTAAAAACAATCCCGGTCCGCTTCACACAGACCGGGATTAATCATTATTTACCCTTATTTCAGATGAGCAAGCTGGCATTTTTAGTTTGATAAGCTTGTTTCAGATTGGCAAACTGGGATTCTTAGCGCAGCTAATAACCACTTTGCCAACTGAAATAAGCGTCACAACTATAATTGAGGCCCGGCTGCAACCAGGGCTTTTCCCTCTTCAGTATCAGTGAATTGCTTAAAGTTTACGATAAACCGTGCCGACAAATCCTTTGCTTTCTTTTCCCACTCACCCGGATCAGCATATGTGTCCCGCGGATCGAGTATTCCTGAATCAACATCATGAAGTTCGGTGGGAACCTCCAGGTTGAAATAAGGAATCTGCTTGGTGGGCGCGTGATCAATGGAGCCGTCCAGGATGGCATCAATTATTCTACGGGTATCTTTGATGGAAATCCGCTTTCCGGTACCGTTCCAACCTGTATTCACCAGGTAGGCAGTCGCCCCCTGGGCATCCATCCTTTTCACAAGCTCCTGTCCATATTTAGTAGGATGCAGGGTCAGGAAAGCAGCCCCAAAACAGGCTGAGAAAGCTGGTACCGGTTCGGTTACACCCCTCTCAGTCCCGGCAAGCTTGGCGGTAAACCCTGAAAGGAAATGGTATTGGGTCTGGTCATGGGTAAGCTTGGAAACCGGGGGCATGACTCCAAAAGCATCAGCTGTGAGGAAGATCACCTTGGAAGCGTGTCCTGCCTTAGACACAGGCTTAATAATATTATCAATGTGATAAATGGGGTAAGAAACACGGGTGTTCTGGGTTTTGGATGCATCATCAAAATCCACTTTACCGTCTGCTGCCACGATCACATTCTCCAGGAGTGCATCCCTGCGAATGGCATTGAAGATATCCGGTTCACTCTCCTTGCTCAGGTTAATGGTCTTGGCATAACAACCACCTTCGAAATTAAAGATGCCATCGTCATCCCATCCATGCTCATCATCGCCAATAAGGGCCCGCTTGGGATCGGTAGACAGGGTAGTCTTTCCTGTTCCTGAAAGCCCGAAGAAGATGGCTGTATCTCCATCTGTCCCCACGTTAGCAGAACAATGCATTGCTGCAATCCCTTTCAGGGGAAGATAGTAATTCATGATGGAGAAAATCCCCTTCTTCATCTCACCCCCGTACCATGACCCCCCGATTACTCCCATCCTTTCTGTCAGGTTGAAGAAAACAAATACATCAGAGTGTAAGCCCTGATCCTCCCAGACCGGATTCAGTGTTTTGGCAGCATTCAGCACCACGAAGTCGGGTTCAAAAACATCCAGTTCTGCTTCGGTGGGACGAATAAACATGTTCCTCACAAAGTGTGCCTGCCAGGCCACTTCCATGATGAAGCGCACGTTCAGACGGCTGTCTTCATTAGCTCCACAGAAACAGTCCACGACAAAAAGCCGCTTCCCTGACAGCTGTTCTGCTGCCAGTTTATGTCCATGATCCCACACCTCCCTGGTGATCGGTTTATTATCGGAGGTCTTGGCTTTTTCGGATTTCCACCAGATGGTATCTTTGCTGGTTTCATCCATCACCACGTACTTGTCCTTTGGAGAGCGTCCTGTGAAAACACCGGTATCCACATTTACAGCACCAAATTCACTTTCAATTCCCTTTTCAAATCCCTCAAGGGATGAATCCATCTCCTCTTTGTAGAGCTGCTCGTATGAGGGATTGTAAACAACCTCCTGTACACCGCTGATTCCGTACTGATCAAGTTTCAATTTATTCAGAATATCATTCATAAGGTTCCTGTTTTAAAGCTAAAGCTTTTTATTAGTTATAGTTTAATAGTGCTACTCTAAATTATCTTTCAAAAATGCTGGGCAAATATCCAAAAAAAAAGCGGCAAAACCAAGTTTTGCCGCTTTATTGGTGTGTTAAAAATTAAGCTTAATCAAACTACCTCAGGTTAGCCTGTGCAGCTGCCAGTCTGGCAATGGGTACGCGGAAGGGTGAACAACTTACATAGTTCATTCCGACGCGGTGACAGAACTCAACTGATTCGGGATCTCCACCGTGCTCTCCACAAATACCTACTTTAAGATCTGGCTTCACAGAACGGCCTTTTGCAACACCCATTTCTATCAGTTGACCAACACCTTCCTGGTCCAGTGTCTGGAAGGGGTCATTTTTCAACAAACCTTTCTCAACATAGATGGGCAGGAATTTCCCTGCATCATCCCTTGAGTATCCAAAAGCCATCTGAGTCAGGTCATTGGTTCCGAATGAGAAGAATTCGGCATGTTCTGCAACCAGGTTAGCAGTCATAGCAGCCCTTGGTATTTCAATCATGGTACCTACCTGGAAGTCACACCTGGCGCCTTTCTCAGCGAAAACCTTCTCGGCAGTTGCCCGGATGATCTCTTCCTGCATCTTGAACTCTTTCCAGGTACCAATCAGGGGAACCATAATTTCGGGACGAGCATCCACACCTTTTTTGGTGAGGTTAACTGCAGCCTCGATGATGGCCCTTGCCTGCATCTCAGTAATCTCTGGATAGGTATTTCCTAAACGACAACCACGGTGTCCCAGCATGGGGTTAAATTCGTGGAGGTCTTCAACGAGATTCTGGATATCGGCAACTGTAATTCCCATTTCTTCAGCCATAACCTTCTGGTTGGCCTCATCGTGGGGAACAAACTCGTGCAGTGGCGGATCCAGCAGGCGAATGGTTACACCAAAGCCGGCCATGGCCTCAAGAATTCCCTCGAAGTCTTCACGCTGGTAAGGCAGTAACTTATCAAGTGCCTTGCGGCGGTCCTCTTCAGTGGTAGCAAGAATCATTTCCCTCATAGCCTTGATACGCTCACCTTCAAAGAACATGTGTTCGGTACGGGTCAGTCCAATACCTTTGGCTCCGAAGTCACGTGCAATCTGTGCATCCTTTGGAGAATCAGCGTTGGTACGAACATCCATTTTGGTGTGCTTCTCAGCCAGATCCAGGATGGCTTCGAAGTCACCACTCAGCTCGGGATCAATGGTAGCTACTTTTCCTTCAAGTACATTTCCGGTCGAACCGTTCAGTGAGATCCAGTCTCCTTCCTTGAATACCTTACCTGCAGCAGTCATGGTACGGGCCTTGTAGTTGATCTTCACACTACCGGCGCCAGACACACAACATTTACCCATTCCGCGGGCAACAACAGCAGCGTGTGAAGTCATACCTCCACGTGCAGTAAGAATACCCTTGGCAATGTTCATTCCTTCCAGGTCTTCAGGGGAGGTCTCAATCCTTACCAGGATGGATACAGGATACTTGGTAGCTTCATCGGCAAAGAATACAATTTGTCCGGTTGCAGCACCAGGAGAAGCGGGAAGTCCCTGTGCAAGAACAGTTGCGCTTTCCAGTGCACCCTTATCAAATACAGGGTGAAGCAATTCGTCCAGTTTTGCTGGCTCCTGGCGAAGCAGGGCAGCCTTTTCATCCAGTTTGCCTTCACGTAGCATGTCCATGGCAATTTTCACCATGGCAGCACCGGTACGTTTTCCATTACGGGTTTGCAGCAGCCAGAGTTTATCTTCCTGGATAGTGAATTCCAGATCTTGCATATCTGAGAAATAATCTTCCAGTTTCTGCTCAGTTTCGTGCAATTCAGCATAAACTGAAGGCATAACTTCTTCCAGTGAAGGATAGTCAGCAAAACGTTCCTCTTCAGATACACCAGCAAGCTCTGCCCACCTCAGTGAACCCTCTTTAGTAATCTGGCGGGGTGTGCGAACACCTGCAACCACATCTTCTCCCTGTGCATCGA
>JAOZLK010000394.1 GCA_029934875.1 Bacteroidales bacterium
GGTTGTGGATAACCTGAAGGTATTTGTGGAGGCTGCCAGATTGAGGGATGAGGCCCTGGATCATGTATTGTTGCACGGACCTCCTGGTCTGGGTAAGACTACCCTGGCCCATATCATCGCCAATGAGATGGAGGTTGGTATCAAGATTACGTCCGGACCGGTTCTTGATAAGCCAGGCGACCTGGCCGGTTTACTTACTGGACTGGAAGAAGGCGATGTTCTTTTTATTGATGAGATTCACAGGCTCTCCCCCATTGTGGAGGAGTATCTTTATTCAGCAATGGAGGACTATTTCATCGACATCATGATTGACAAAGGTCCCTCAGCCCGATCGGTGCAACTTACCCTCGAACCCTTTACCCTGATTGGGGCGACGACCCGCTCCGGGCTTCTAACCGGCCCGCTCCGGGCTCGCTTTGGAATAAAATCCTTACTCGAATACTACGATACTGAAGTACTAACGGGAATAGTCAAGCGATCTTCTGGAATTCTTAAGGTAAGTGTTGATGCTAACGCTGCAGCTGAAATTGCCTCAAGAAGCAGGGGAACACCCAGGATTGCCAATGCGCTGCTCAGACGGATCCGGGATTTTGCCCAGGTGAAGGGAACTGGAATTATAGATATGGAGATAACCAGGTATGGTCTTGAAGCTCTTAATATTGATAAATCGGGTTTGGATGAGATGGATAACAAAATATTGCATACAATCATCGATAAATTTAAAGGCGGACCGGTGGGATTAAATACCATCGCAACAGCTGTTGGTGAGGAGGCTGGTACCATTGAGGAGGTTTATGAGCCCTTTCTGATCAAACAGGGATTTATAAAACGTACTCCCAGGGGCAGGGAGGTTACTGAAAACGCCTACGATCACCTTGGTAAATATCGGGATCATCAAAACTCATTATTCTGATAATTTATTATATTTGTGACGAACCGAATTTACACGCGACCTGATATGGTAAAAGAGTTAATTAGAAATGCAGGACTTCTGATCATCCTGATCGGGGTAATTGTTTTAGGAATAGTAGTATTTACCGGGGTTCAGACCAACTCTTTCCTTGGATTAAGCTTAGGGCTTATCATTGGAGGGCTGCTGACACATATTGTGGTTAACAAGCTTGTGGACTGATTCTCCCTACAAGCCTGCAATGAACTTCAATCCTGGTTTTTCCAGGATTTTTATTTTCCTTCCGCTGAGTTCGATCAGTCCTTTGGTTTTGAACTCGGAGAGTATTCTGATAATTGATTCTGTGGCAGTACCAACGATGTTGGAAAGCTCCTCCCGGGTAAGGGAGATGTTTAGATTGTTATCCTTGTCAACACCGAAATCGTCGTTAAGGTGAATAAGAATCTCAGCCACCCTCCCTTTTACTGTTTTCTGGGCGATATCGCAGATATAGCTGTTTGCCTCTCCCAACTCCTTACATATAAGTTTCATTAATTCAATAGCAAAATCGCCGTTGGTTTTTACCAGTTTCAAAAGGATTTCTGCAGGAATATGGCATAAAATGGTTTCCTCCAGGACCTCGCTGCTGGTACAGGCAGGTTCGTTGCTTACAATGGAACGATAGCCGATAATATCTCCGGGTTGTGCAAAGCGAATAATTTGTTCCTTTCCATCAATTCCGGTTTTGTATATCTTTACAATTCCTTTTTGAACGCAAAAGAAACCCTTCATACGGTTTCCTTCCTGGTAAATGATAGAAGCTCTTTTATAGGTTTCTGTTATCTTGTTTAAAGATATCTCCTGAATTTCTTCATCCTTGAGATGATGGAACAGGTGGTGAGAACTTGCCATGCAAGAATCACAAGAAATATGGCTCTGGTCATTAATCATGGGTAAACTTTCAAACCCAAATGTAATTATAAATAGAATTAATACTTACGATTGAAATCTTAAAAATTTGATGAAAGAAACAATTAAGGCTACCTGGCTCAATGACCTATCCTTTGAAGCAGAGGTAGATGGACACAAAATTTACCTCGATACTGCACCAGAGCACGGAGGTAAAAATTTAGGACCCAGGCCCAAACCCCTGATGATGGTGGCTCTTGCTGGCTGTACCGGTATGGATGTTGCTGCCATTCTGAAAAAAATGAGGGTTGAGATCGAGGCTCTGAGCATCGAAGTGGAAGGAGATATTACTGAGGATCATCCCAAGCGCTTTGAAGGAATGAAGGTGATATTCAGGGTGAAAGGAAAAGATGTACCCCTTGCAAGTGTGGAAAAGGCGGTGAATCTGTCCAGGGATAGATACTGTGGTGTATCAGTCAACTATGCTAAGGCCTTCCCCATTGCTTACGAAATTATCATCGAAGAATAACACGCATTACTTTCAGGGGGTATTGTCTCGGGAAGTGCTTGATTAGCTTCGCTAATAAATGCCAGTTCCCTCTTCAACACCCCTTGGGATATAATGTGGTGAGTTAATATGCTGCACGAAACTGCTCCAGGAAACGAAGATCGTTTTCGAAATAGAGCCTCAGGTCTTTCACCTGGTATTTAAGCATGGCTATGCGCTCAACACCCATTCCAAAGGCAAAACCTGTGTACTTATTTGAATCAATATTGTTGAAATCCAGTACATTGGGATCTACCATTCCACAACCAAGGATTTCAAGCCAGCCGGTATATTTGCATACATTACAGCCCTTTCCCCCACAGATCTGACATGAGATATCCATTTCTGCTGAGGGTTCAGTGAAGGGGAAGAAGGATGGACGCAGCCTGATTTCAACCTCCTGTCCAAACATTTCTCTGGCAAAGAAGAGTAGGGTTTGCTTCAGGTCGGCAAATGAGACGTTCTCATCGATGTAGAGGCCTTCTACCTGGTGAAAAATACAGTGAGCCCTTGCGGAGATGGCCTCATTCCGGAATACACGTCCGGGTGAAATAGTACGTATGGGAGGTTGTGATTTTTCCATAACCCGCACCTGCACGGATGAGGTGTGTGTACGTAGAAGTATATCGGGGTTCTTTTCTATAAAAAAAGTATCCTGCATATCCCTGGCGGGGTGTTCAGGTGGAAAGTTGAGAGCGGAAAAGACATGCCAGTCATCTTCAATCTCAGGTCCTTCAGAAATGGTGAAGCCCAGCCTGCCAAAAACATCAATAATCTGGTTTCGCACAAGACTAATGGGATGCCTGGCTCCCAGCTGTATGGGTTCCCCGGGTAATGTCAGATCTACAGAATCATCCTTGGCCTCATCCTTTTCAAGGTTCTGACTTAGGGAATCTATTTTTTCAGCTATAAAGCCTTTCAGTTGATTTATTTTCTGACCGAGCTCCTTTTTCTGTTCGGCGGGAACCTGTTTAAAAGAGCTGAACAGATCAGACAGAACTCCTTTTTTACCAAGATATTTAATTCTGAAATTTTCGATCTCCTCCCTGGTTTCGGCCTTAAATTCCCTGGCCTCCTTGAGAAGTTTGTCGATATTATGGTCCATATCTTTTTGAATTTGAGCTACAAAAGTAACAAATGCAGGGATTATTTTATAAGGCTGATGTTATAAACAACATCTTCAAAGGGGCGGTCATTTGAATCGGAGGGCATCGCTGTAATCCTGTCAATGACCTCAAGGCCTTCAAGCACTTCTCCAAAGACAGTATAGCCTCCGTCAAGATGGGGGGTTCCACCTATGGTGGTATAAGCCTCGACGGCTTCAGGGCTAAAGGCCTTTTGCCTGTCCTGCTCCATCGCTTTAAGCATGTCAGCTCTATAAACACGTCCCTGAACGATATAAAACTGTGAGCCGGATGAAGCTTTTTCCGGATTCCCCCGGTCTCCTTTCCTGGCTGCAGCAAGTGCTCCTTTTTTATGAAAAAGCTGATCGTTGAATTCGGCAGGAATGGTGTATCCGGGTCCACCCTGTCCCAGTTGTTGCCCCTTGTCGGCATTCACAGAATGGGGATCACCACCCTGTATCATGAAATCCTTTATTACCCGGTGAAACAATTGTCCATCGTAAAATCCTTCTTCGATCAATTTGATCATATTATCGCGGTGGGCGGGTGTTTGATTGTAGAGCTTGATAATCATATTACCCTGAACTGTAGCAATTTTTATTAGCTGTTCTTCATTTGCAGATTGTCCTTTCACGGAAAAGACAGAAGCTGAAAGAAAGATCGTTATAAAAAGTAGCCTTAAAATCTTCATAAGTGTCATCTTTTTTGGTGTAACTTTAATACAAAGATAGAATGAATGTTGAGAATTTTTTTCTTCATAATAGTGTTGGTGGCAGGTGGGACAGCTTTGTCAGGACAGTCGGTGGGCCTGGTACTTAGTGGCGGGGGTTCAAAAGGCCTGGCCCATATTGGGGTGATTAAGGCTCTGGAAGAGAACAGGATTCCTATTGATTACATCGGAGGAACCTCAATGGGTGCAATTGTGGGTAGCCTCTATGCTATGGGCTATACATGCGATGAGATGATCGCAATTGTATCGTGCGATGATTTTAAATCCTGGATGAGCGGCGAATTGAAGGAAGAGGACAGGTACTATTTCAAAGAGGAATACCCCGGGCCGGAACTGCTGAATATCGCGATTGATGCAAAAGACAGCATCTCTAAAACCAGGCTGCCTCTCAGTTTTATCCCCAATCACCTGATGGATTTTGCTTTCATGGAGATTTTCTCAAGAGCCAGTGCCGCTGCTTCCTATAATTTTGACAGTCTTTTCGTTCCTTTTTTATGCATCGGAGCCGATATCAGTAACAGCAAGGAGGTTGTTTTCAGGAAAGGAGACCTGGCCCAGGCAGTTCGGGCTTCGATGACCGTTCCACTGGTATTCCGACCCATTGTTATGGATGGAAACATCATGTACGATGGGGGTATTTACAACAATTTTCCGGCAAACCGGGTGAAAGAAGTGTTTAATCCGGATGTGATCATTGGGAGCAAGGCGGCCAAGGGTAATCAGCCTCCCGACGAATACGAT
>JAOZLK010000395.1 GCA_029934875.1 Bacteroidales bacterium
TCTGAAGGAGACATCTTTTCTTGAGGTAATCTTCTCTATGCTGATATTGGGAATATGCTGTGCATCAATTACGATTCGCCCTGATGCTAACCAGACCTCCAGAACATAGGTTCCTTTTATCAGCTTCAATCGTTTAAAACGCCGTATAGTCATGGCTCTCACCACCTTAACCTCGATCCCGTGAAGAACCAGATTCAACTTGGTGCCCGAACGATTCCGGATCACCAGGATGCAATTTCCTTCCCTCATATCCACGTTAAGTTAAAGAAAATAGCCCAGACTGTGAAAAATAAGTGTCCTGGTCAATCTTTTAAGAGGGAAATCTCTTCCTGGAGAACAGCCTCACGATAAGCAGCCCACTCCCCTTCCATAAAAGCAGAGATGCGAACGATGGCAGCATCGGCCAGGTCCATCAATCCTGCAAATTTATCCAGCTGATTATCTGTCAGAGGTTTTGCCGATCCTAAGATTCCATGGGTCCCGGAAAACTGGGTAAACAGTGCATCGCCGGGGTAGTAAATCCCCTGAATGCTTTTGTCCCTGAACATGTCCTTTTCCAATAAATTCAGTTGCTTCTCCATGGGCTCAATGAGATCCTCCAGGCTTTCTGATTGCTCCTTATCTGTCAGCTTTCTTACCAGATCAAATCCTTCCCTGCAGTCCCGGATCCTGTTAAGACTTTCGTTTAGTTGCTCCATTTTAGCCAGGAGTTGATCCGCTTTCACTTGCTTCTCCTTCATGCCGGCCAGGTCGTAGGGGCTCCTGGGATCGGGTTTTACTTCCAGAGAAGTCAGGACAGTATCCCCTTTGTAGCTCATTCTTAGTTGATATGTTCCGGGTAATACAGAACCACCACCTCCGGGCTCATTTCCATCATTTTTCGACTTTTCAGCACTGAAACTGACCCTGACTCCCTTTCGGTCAAGCCTCCATGTGGTCCTGTTAAGCCCATTCTCAGGGACTTTCTTAAACGTCCGAAGCAGCATTTCATCCGCATCCATGATTTCAATCACCACACTGTCCTTCTTTGCTTCACCATCAGCTTCTTCTACATTTATGAAATAATTGATCTTACTGCCATAAGATCGATTCTCTCCTTCGAAATAGGCATCACCTGTAAAGTAGTATCCGGGAGCATTCCTGTATGCTGCAAGGTAGGCCTCCGGGCTATCAACCGGGTATATTTTTGACTTTGTCAGCGCTTCATAGTCCCTTGCCATTGCCCTGAGAGGTCTGATGTCATCCAGAATGAAGGCAGATCTTCCAAAGGTTCCGATTACAAGGTCCTGTTCCCTGGGATGAATGACCAGGTCCATGGTGGAGACAGTGGGAAAACCATTTGTCCACTTGGTCCATGCCTCTCCCCCGTCTATGGTCACATAAAGACCGTATTCCGTTCCAAGGAATTGAAGTCCTGGTTCTTCAGCATCCTGGGCAAAGGACAGGATGTAGCCCGGCACATCAGAGTCATTTATCACCCTGCTCCACTTCTTTCCATAATCGCTGGTATGAAAAAGGTAGGGTGCATAGTCATTCTGCCTGTAGTTATTTACAACTACGAAGGCTTCCCCACCCACGGAGGATGAGGGTACAATCTGTGGCACCCAGGCTCCTTCAGGAAGCTCACTGATCCGGGGAGAGCAGTTTGTCCAATTCTCACCCCCGTCAGTACTTATCTGGACATTTCCATCATCGGTACCTACCCATATCACCCCCTCCTCCACAGGACTGGGAGCAATGGCCAGTATGCAGGTATGGTTCTCTGCACCAGTCACATCGTAGGTGAGCCCTCCGCTCTCATTGAATTTTTGTTTGGCAGTATCGTTGGTGCTCAAATCGGGGGAGATTGTAAGCCACGAGTCTCCCCTGTCCTCGCTCATATGCACAAACTGGCTCCCGAAATAGACAACATCCTTTTGAAAAGGATCCTGGGCAATGGCTGCATTCCAGTGAAAGCGAAGCTCTTCATCACCCGTTTTTGCCGGCTTAATGTCCACCTGTCCGCCGGTTTCAAGGTCAAGCCTCCGAACATTCCCCTGTTGCGACATAGCGTAACAATAACGGGGATCCCCGGATACGGAAACCACGTCAAATCCATCACCTCCCATCAGAAAATCCCAATAGGTATTGATGATTCCTCCACCACTCCATTTATAGGCTGGACCTTTCCACGATCCGTTATCCTGCATACCCCCATAAATATTATAGGGCAGTTCCATATCGACAGAGATGTGATAAAACTGAGATACGGGCAGGTTGGTCACATGGCGCCAGTTAAGGCCACGATCGCGGGTAAGAGCCAGACCGCCATCGTTTCCATCAATCATAAATGAAGGATCTTCGGGGTGTATCCACCATGCATGATGATCCAGGTGAATGTTATAGTCGATCAGGGTAGAGAAACTCTTTCCGCCATCCTCACTCACGCTAACCCTGCTGTGCAGGGAATACAGCCTGTTCTCATTGGCGGGGTCCACAAAGATATCTGCGTAGTAAAAGGGCCTTCCCCCCATGTTCTTACTCCCCCTTTTCTCCCAGTTATAACCACCATCGGTAGAACGATAAATGGCATTTTTCTTCGACTCAACCAGGGCATAGACATAGTCTGAATTTCCGCGTGCTATGGCCAATCCCATACGGCCCAGCTCTCCTTCCGGGAGGCCCTCAGTAACTTTGGTCCAGGTCTTACCACCGTCCACAGTCATATGCATTCCGGAACCCTCTCCACCCGATTTAAAGAACCAGGGCCAGCGCTGGTGTTCCCACATGGCCACAAACAACTTCAATGGATTGTCGGGATCCATGACCATATCGGCCACGCCGGTGAGCTCATTTACAAAGAGTATCTGTTCCCAGCTTTGTCCACCATCGGTGGTTCTGTACACCCCTCTTTCAGGGTGAGGTCCCCATGGGCTCCCAATGGCCCCTGCATAAACCACATCGGAATTGCCGGGATGAACTATAATCCGGTGTATATGGCGTGTATCTTCAAGTCCCATCAGCTTCCAGCTGCGGCCCCCGTCCAGACTCTTGTAGATTCCCCGACCGCCGTTCAGGCTATTCCTGGGATTTCCTTCACCTGTACCCGCCCATATTATATCATTATTGGAGGGATCCAGGGCAAGGGATCCTATATTGGCTACTTCCTGATCATCAAAAATGGGACTAAAATTCACCCCTCCATTGCTAGTCTTCCATATTCCCCCTGAGGCTGTTCCCACATAAAACACGGCAGGATTGTCAAGCTCCACATCGATGGCAGTCACCCTCCCGCTCATTCCGCCGGGTCCGATATTCCTGGCTTTCATCACCTTCAGATATTCCATATCCAGAGACTGCGCCTGGACAAGCAATGAGAGAAGAATTAAAAATGACGAGAACTGGATTCTTTTCATGATACCGGGGTTTTGGGTTTGGAAAAACTGGGCAACAATATACTATTTTTCCACCTGATTAGCTGATGGAACAGGCCCTGAGTTCATAAATCAATCAAAAGAGATTTAGTACATTTGATCAACTCACAGATTCAATTATGGCATATTCAAAAAACAAGCTCGAGGTCCACTCACTTATTACGGGCCTGTACAATAAGTATCATAAAAAGGGGTATATTCATTTTAAGCAAGCTCCTGAGATAAAGGGAACCCAGTACCTTGAACCCATCATCCGGGCCATTGAGAGCAGAAAGGTTCTGCGCATTACCTACCTTCCATTTTATGAGGATAAGCCTTATTTTAACGAGGTTCACCCCTACCTCCTGAAGGAGCATGGCTTCAGGTGGTACCTTGTGGGATGGAATCAATTCAAAAGTAATGTACGCACCTATGCCCTTGACCGGATTCGCAATATAGAGGAGGTTGAATCCACTACTTTCAGGGCACCTGAATTCTCTGCTTCCGATTATTTTAAATATGCCATGGGAATCATATCTCCCCCCGGGGCCCCTTCCCTCATTAAGCTTGCCGTTCAGAAAAACCAGGCACAGTACCTGATTACTCAACCATGGCACGATTCGCAAAATATAGAAAGTGAGGATGAGGACAGGGTGATCTTCAGCTTCAGACTCCATCCGACTTATGAATTTAAGTCCATGGTTCTCAGCCTGGGTAAAGACGGTGAAATTATTGAGCCGCTTTCACTAAGAGATGATCTCTCCCGGGAACTGCAGCAGATGATTGAAAAATATCAGTAAGCGAAGTCTTAAATATCCGGAACAGTTATCTCCTTATTTCCGTCGCGGTACTCTTCCCAGGTCTTATCCATATAAGCATCCTCATTGAAATAAGCCAGGAAGAGTTTAAACTGGTCTGCATCCTTGTAGCCGGGATAGGCATTGACCACCCTTCCCCTTTCATCCACCACCGAGATGGTTGGATAGGACAGACGTCCCTTGGTAACGATGGCAGCCAGCTCATGGTAACCCCTTCTTCCATTGTCCACAAACTTATAGCTCTTGTCACCAATGACGATGGAGTCTTTCCCCTCAGCATTCAGCTTCACAGGATAGAAATCATTATTCAGGGTGGCAGCGATCTCCTTATTGGAAAAAGTGGCAGCATCCATTCTCTTGCACCATCCACACCAGTCGGTATAGACATCAATAATCAGAATCCTTGGCTCCCTGGCGGTCAGTTCAAGAGCCTCCTTGATGGAATACCACTTCACATCCTCCTGTCCGTAAGAGCTTTTCACAACCAGGAGGCCAAGTACCATCAATAATATTATTCTTTTAATCATCTCTCTTATTTACTGCGAAAATATGCATTTCTCACATATCTGACGCATCCATGTTCAATATGTTCTATAAAACAGACCGAGACCTCATATTTTTCCTATTTTTAGACCTTCTAAACCAAAAAACAATTTGATGGGAACAATGAAAAAAACTCTAAGGGATTCGGCCCCCATGCGTTGGCTGATGCTGGTACTTATTAGTATG
>JAOZLK010000396.1 GCA_029934875.1 Bacteroidales bacterium
GATGGCTCCGGGCTTCCCGCAAAATTCATCCCATACTGAGTGACCTTTTTCTTCCTCAAATGCCGCACCTTCTATTTGATAGGCTGATGTGGATACACCCCAGGTAAAATCTTTGGGAAATGGAGGTTGTTTTTCAATAATTTTCATACTCATTTGCAGGTTTTAATGTCGAAATCTGTAATTTTATGTCAAGTTATGATAAAAATACATTTTTCCCAGCAAAGCATAACGAAATCGGTGCTCTTTGGTAAAAAATAATTCGCCCATTTTAAGTATGTTTAACCGTATGAGAAAACGACAACTGATTATTCTATCTGCAGCATTTGGATTGTCAGGTTTTGCTGCACTTATTTACCAGATCACCTGGATCAAGGAACTGAGCAGCTTCTTTGGAGTCCTGGTCTATTCCACAACAACGGTCCTGACAGCTTTTATGGCCGGACTTGCACTGGGCAGCTGGTTATTCGGAAAGCTCGTAGATCGTTTGCGGAACCCGCTACTGCTATTTGCCGCTATGGAGGCAGGACTGGCTCTGTTTGCAATATTTTTTCCCGAGATCAAGAGCGTGATTGGATCATTATACCTTCATTTTTATACACCGGAAGCAAGTCCCCTTCAAGTACAACTTCTACGCTTCTTTTGTGCTTTCCCCTTCTTATTGTTCGCTACCTCTCTGATGGGTGGCACCCTCCCTGTTCTTACACGTGGAGTAACGCGACAGCTGAAAAACCTGGGAAGCAATATCGGATTGCTTTATGGATCAAATAATATGGGCGCATTCATAGGGGGATTCATTACCGGGTACATCCTGCTACAGACCATAGGGATATCGGGTGCATTGTACCTTGGAGCACTGTTAAACGGAGTGAACGTACTGGTTGTCTTGTTGTTGCGTAAACCCATAGATAAGCAGATAGGTGGGAAGCCTGTTATACTGCAGACAGAGAAGAGATCGTTTCAAGTCTCGAGGAAGCTTTTCAGAATCATACTCTGGGTATTCGCCATTGAAGGATTTACCACCCTGGCTTACGAAATCTTGTGGACCAGGATTATGCTTGAGGCCTCCTACGATAAAACCAGTTACTTCTACACGACAATCATTATTACATTTGTCGGGGGACTGGGAATTGGAAGTTACATCATTCACAGGTTTATCGATCGGATTAAAAACCCGGTGAACTGGCTTGCCCGTATTGAAATACTAATCGGAACCATTTACCTTGTACAGTTCATCCTATTTATAATTATTGCACCCGGATTCCGGGAGTTTCAGACAACGCAGAACTCCTGGTTTGGGGTGGTCGGTACCGAGCAGATCCTATTCTTCCTGGTGATGGTTCCCCCTGTGATTCTCATGGGATTTACGCTCCCCCTGGTTTCCATCATATATACCAAGCGGATCAATAACATCGGTGCAAAAATTGGTATTATTGGCATGCTTGACACCATCGGATCAGTTGCCGGTGCGTTTGTTGCCGGATTCCTGCTGCTTCCTCTTCTGGGAACTGTCAAATCTTTTCTGTTGATTGCCTTGGTTAACATTGCTCTGGGCCTTTGGATCATTGTCACCAAAGCAAAGGCACGTTTCCTGAAAATTTTTGTGCCTGTCGCGTTATTGTTTGTTGCAGCACTTGTTATAAGTGTACCTTTTGATAAAAATCTAATTCATAGCAGGTGGGACCAAAAGCTTAACAACAACCTTATCTATTACGAAGAGGGGCCAGCTGCCTCTGTTGCTGTAACGAAATATGACAATGTACATTTAGCACTGTCCATTAGCGGAGCCCTTACAGCCTATACCATCATACATGATATCCAGGTGCATACAATGCTGGCTGCTCTCCCGTGGTTATGCTGTGAAGAACCGGAGAGGGCCCTGGTGGTTGGCTTGGGTCTGGGAGTGACAGCCCGCACCTTGTATGAAGCAGGGGTTCCTGACATTGACATTGCCGAAATAAGTCCTGAAGTAATCCATGCGAGCCAGGTAGTTTTCAGTAGCATAAATGATCGAATCATTGATAAAGACAATGTGCATCTCAATCTGGAAGATGGACGGGCACACCTTTTTCAGACAAATAAAAAGTACGATATTATTACCTCCAATGCTATACATCCGCGACTTGGAAATACCATTTACACTTCAGATTACTATCAGTTATGCAAGGAGAAACTTACAGAAAAAGGAGCCATATGCCAATGGCTGCCTACCAATTGGTTGAATGAAACCGAATTCAAGGCATTGATTCACTCTTTCACCAGTGTTTTCGACCACTCCTCATTATGGTTTATCAACAATGGACATACCATCCTGGTGGGGGCCACAAATCCTCTACCCCTCTCCTTTTCTGAGTTAGATATGAAATTGAATCAAAGTCCCATAAAAGCATACTTACAGCATCTGGAATATTTTAGCATCTACGACATCCTGAAACAATACTGGGTCAACAACGAGACGCTCATCCAATATGTGAAAGACGCCCCGCTGAATACAGATAACATTCCGATGATTGAATACAGTAAGGTGGTCGATCAACAGCCTGATTTTGAGGTACTTCACTTTCTTCTGGATCATAAACATAGACTAACCCAGGAGTTGGACCACATCTCATCAGAATCTTATGAAGGCATGAGACTTGAAGGAGAGTATGATTTTCTGAAGACGCATTTACAATATTATATGGTACAGCAATATGGTACGGTGCCTGAAAACAATTAGCAGATATTTACTGATCATCATGAGCTGGAAAATCTTTCATGTACTTCTTGAGACAATCCTCTTTAGTGCCTTCAAACAGGTATATCTTTCCCGGGATGGTTTTTGTTTCTCCCTGCTTGAGCGGACCCACCCTCACCGACAGATGCATGCAATGCCAGGGATTATGACCCTGTACAGAAATGTATGAGTCCCAGGCGATTCCCATAACCAATTCCTTATCGTCTGATTCACGGATTATTAAGCCAGCCTGTGCATCTCTCTCAGATACCGGCCACTTATAATTATGTTTTGCACTTGCAAACACAAAATCTCCCTCCTCACTCTCCTTCTCCCAATCCATAATCTCAGGGAGCATAATTTCATTGAAATGAATCTCCCGGGGCGCTTCTCCCTTAATTAATTCCAAGCCGCTTTCCCCAAGGAAATAGGTGTCGTCATGCTCCTCATCAAGAAACAGGGGATTGACTTTAACTATATCTTCATGTCCCGGATTGAAGCAAGGTATGATCGCTGCAATCTCGGGCCAGTCATGCCCTGAAGCATTTGTAATTTTCAATAGTACATCTGCCCCGTCATCGGTAGCGTTCATGGTCATGCTCAACCATTCTGATGTCATTGCAGCCTCTTCTCCATCAGGGGAAACCATCCACTCCCAATCACTTGAACCATGTGTATGCTCCCCTTCCAATACAGCATCAAACAGATGCCATTCATAAAACCAGAAATGTGCAAAACTGGTGTTATCCGTCCGTGAGCTGATCGATATTCCCCTGTCCCATGATGATAGTTTCATTGGTTCATGCTCAGTTTGTTCTGTTGCAACCGGAGACAAATGAAGCTGTTCCACCAGGAATCGCTCCATCCGTTCCACAGTGATAGTCCGGTCCGGTTCCCTGTTAAACCAGGCGTGAGGTTTATCATTGTAAAGTGCAATCTCGGCATGTCCGCCTACTGCATTCAGCCGGTTATAAAAAGCAATAGACTGATCATGTGAAACGCAATTATCCACCATGCCATGAAGCAGCAGCACCGGCGGAACATACTGGTGAATTCGATAAACAGATGAGAGATCAGAATATACTCCCGGAATCTGATCCGGCTTACCACCCATAAATTGCTCCATTGCCCCGATCAGGCTGCCCTTCTCTACCAGGTCCCACATATCAAATTCGCCATTAAAGAGAACTCCCAGGTTCACATGACTGGAGTATTCACTATGACCACTGTTGCCCTCATATTCAGGAATGCCGGCAGTAGTCAGCATCATCGAGGAAAGATGTCCTCCTGCAGATCCTCCGGCAATGACAATCCGCTCCGGATCGATATTATACTCTTTGGCTTTTGAACGTACCCAGCGAACGGCACACTTTGCATCTTGCAATGCGGCGGGAAACTGTGCCTCGCCACTTAGTCTGTAGTCCACCGACATGGCGAAGAATCCGTACCTGGAAGCCAGGTAACCGGCATGATAATGAAACTGACTGGGATCCCCAAACATCCAGCTTCCACCGTGTAAGAAGACAATGGCAGGCCTCGGTTTTTCAGGAGTCATTAAAGGGGTAAAGAGGTCGGCTGTCAGATCGCGTCCATCTGCATTTCCATAAATTACATTCAGTTTAAATGTAACATTGTCCGGAACTTCCGGCTTTTCACGATCAGGATGAACTTCTGTGCGTACAGATTCCAGAAATGCCGCATCCTGTTTGATCTTCTGAGCCAGCGTTGTACTGGTCGTAAGAACGAAGGAGACCAGTAAAATGATAGCTGTTTTTCTGTTTTTCATAAGTTGAAATTTTTATAATCAAAGACTAAATTTTCTCCCCTCATCCAACATAACCAGGTAATTATCAAGGGGGATATAGTTCGCAACACTGTTGCCGGTTCCCAGACAATATCCTCCCAAGGGCATACACTCTTCAAGGGTATATCGTACCCTTTCTCTTATTTCACTTTCAGTCGCTCTGCAGATAAAATCCATATCTATTCCACCAAGATGGGCCACACGGTGTCCGTATTTTTTGTGAGCAGTTACAACATCTTCAATATTGTCTTCAAATGAATGCCTGGCATCAATCCCAATATCATCAATAAGGTCATCCATAATCAGCTCCAGCTGTCCGCACGAATGTAACATATAGGGCCGGCCGGCTTTATGTGAGATCTCTGCCATCAGTTTATGACCGGGGAGAATGAACTCGCGGGTATCTTCCG
>JAOZLK010000039.1:0-13808 GCA_029934875.1 Bacteroidales bacterium
AAACTGGTGTCGGGTGAATAATTCATGGTATAGTCGGTGGAGGCTGTAATGGGTGGACGGGGAAGCTCACTGGAGAGCTTGAAGTAATCCACGGTAATGGAGTCTGCGCCTGAGTCCCTGTATCTGATGTTGAAGCGCTCGCCCGGAAGGAAGAAGCGCATGAATTTTGGATAACCACTGTGCAGCGATACAACCTTAAAATTCTGCGCATTAAATACATTGGTTTTATCCACATAAAGATACTCCAGTCCGATACTTCCACGGTTCATATCGGTGGCCTCCATTCGTAGGATATATCTCTTTCCAGATGCCAGTGGCAGGGTCAAGGATGCGAAAAAGGCTGACTTATCTTCATCAGGGGCACCCAGCTTATAGCTTATTACTGCCGAATCCACTACCTCACCCTCAAAACCCTGGTTCAGAGCAATCAGCTTGTATTTGAAGGAAAGGATTGCACGGTATTCCGATTCATCATTTGCCTGGTCGAACCTCAGTTCTGAGGGATAGGCCCTGATGTAGAGTATGGAGTACCCTGCGTTCTCATGAAAAATGGAGTATTCGGGATGGAGGGATAATTGGCTGGGATTATAAAGCGATGCAAGATAAATATCCGGAGCCCTGCTTGTTGTAACTTCGCTGGTCTTGCACCCATTCACCAGGAAAAGGAGCAGAATCATTACTCCCAACGTGCATAACAATCTCCTTTCCATGACCCTAATTTAACTATTTTCTTCGTGCCTCCGCTTTCTCAAGCTGAAGGGTATGTTTCTCCCAGTTCAGAAGTGCCTCATCATGCCTTTTCTTCAAGAGCTCATACTCCTCGTATACCTGCATTCCACTTATGTTCTCAGGATTCATCAGCATGGCATCCATTCTGGCTAATTCAGCCTCGATCTCTTCCACCTCCCTTTCCAGGGCTTTTACCCTGTTGGATATTTTCCGGATTTTCTTCTCCAGGACTTTTCGCTCCTCATATTGCAGCTTATTGTTGGTGCCGGCAGGCTTCTCCTGAACAGCTTTCACCCCGGGCTTCTCTTTCTTTTGGACCCTTTTTATATCTTTTACCGGAACTGTCGGGGTCTGATCCTTGCGTTCAATATCCTTAAGCGAACCAATCTTCTTTCGTTGTATAAACTCATAGATCCCCCCGAGGTGTTCCTTTACCTTCTGATTCCTGAACTCGAATACCTTATCCACCAGGCCATCGAGGAATTCCCGGTCATGAGAAACCACAATAAGTGTACCATCAAAGGCCAACAGCGCATTCTTAAGAATATCTTTTGAACGCATATCAAGGTGATTGGTGGGCTCATCCAGTATCAACAAATTAAAAGGCTGGAGGAGCATACTGGCCATTGCCAGGCGGGATCGTTCCCCGCCCGATAGCACCCTTACTTTCTTATCCACATCGTCTCCGCTGAAAATAAAGGCTCCCAGGATATCCCGAATGCGGCCGCGGATATCGCCCACAGCGACGCGGTCGACCGTTTCCAGTACGGTGAGGTCGCCATCCATGATCTCATCCTGGTTCTGGGCAAAATAGCCAAGTTCAACATTATGCCCCAATTTTATGATCCCGGTATGATCGAGTTCTCCAATCAGGATCCGGGACAGCGTTGTCTTCCCTTCCCCGTTCCGACCTACAAAAGCCACCTTCTCACCACGCTCAATGATCAGGTCCACCCCAGAGAGAACCCTGTGATCGCCAAAACTTTTCCCCAATCCATTTGCTTCCACAACAATGGTCCCGGAACGTTTGGCCGGAGGAAAACGAAGGTTCATGACCAGGTCATCCTCCTTCTCAACTTCGATCCGGTCGAGCTTTGCCAGCTGTTTGATCCTGGATTGCACCTGTACTGCCTTGGTTGCCTTGTATCTGAAGCGAGAGATGAACTGCTCGGTATCCTGGATCAGCTTTTGCTGGTTCTCATAGGCCGAGTTCTGGATCGTGATCCTCTCCTGCTTAAGTCCTTCGTACCTGGAGTATGAAACCTTGTAATCATAGATTTTCCCAAGGGAAAGTTCAATGGTCCGGTTGGTGACCCGGTCGAGGAATACACGGTCGTGCGAGATGATCAGAACCCCTCCCTGGTAGGCACTCAAAAAATCCTCAAGCCATTGAATAGATTCAATATCCAGGTGGTTGGTGGGTTCATCAAGAAGAATGTAGTCGGGGCGTCGCAACAATATCTTGGCCAGCTCCACACGCATGCGCCATCCGCCGCTGAACTCATGCACCGGCCTCTGCATATCCTTCGCTTCGAATCCCAGGCCTGTGAGTGTCTGTTCCACATCGGCATGGATACTGTGCCCGCCCTCCATCTCGAAGAGCTCATTTGCATTTGAAAGCTCCTGGATCAAATTCAGATAGGATTCTGTGTGATGATCTTCACGGTCTTCAAGCTCACGGGTAACAGACTTGATGCGCTCCTGAAGGTGGAGGACTTCAGCAAATGCATCCAGGGTTTCCATGTAAAGGCTTTTACCCCGCCTGTGCTTCATCTGCTGGGGCAGGTAGCCCACTGTTGTTCCGGAAGTAATCACCACCCGTCCATCATCGGGATCCTGTTTCCGGTCAATTAAATTCAAAATTGTTGTCTTGCCGGCACCGTTACGGCCCACCAGTCCAATCCTGTCTCCCGGGTTCACCTGGAAACTGATTCGGTCGAACAATGTGAATGCCCCGAACCTGATACTTACCCCATCTACCGAAATCATCTTCTCACTTCTTCTTTAGTAATAATCCGCAAAAATAGAACAAATCGGCGAGCCGTTTGTATATTTAAGCGTAGCAAACACAATTCTGATTTTAAAAATGAAATTAGTTATTGCAGAAGTTGTTGGGGAATGATACTTTTGCCCGCTTATACATAAACTCGTGGGAAGAAAGAAAAAACCGTTACCGCTCTTAGAGAAAGTTACAATTGAGAACATAGGGGCTGAGGGCAAATCACTGGCCCGGGTCGATAACATGGTGGTTTTTGTAAAAGAAGCCATCCCCGGAGATGTGGCCGACCTCCAGGTATTCCGGAAAAAAGGACGTTACATGGAAGCAAGGGTGGTGAATTACCATAGCTTCTCGGACCAGCGTACAGAAGCTTTCTGCGAACACTTTGGAGTTTGTGGAGGCTGTAAATGGCAGCACCTTCCCTACGATCGCCAGCTTTTCTACAAGCAACAACAGGTGGAAGATGCCTTCAGGCACATTGCCGGAGTATCGATCCCGGAAACGACAGCAATTCTCCCCTCCAATCCTACCCGGGAATACAGGAATAAGATGGAGTTCACCTTTTCCCGCCACCGCTGGCTACTGGATCATGAAGCAGCCTCCGATGAAGTCATTGAAAACACAAATGCAGTTGGCCTGCATGTTCCGGGCCGTTTTGACAAGGTAGTTGCCATCGAGACCTGCCACCTGATGGGCGACCCGGTCAACCCGATCAGGAACTTCCTGCGGGATCTGGCACTGGAGAAGGGAGTTTCCTTTTACGATCACCGGACCAATGAAGGGCTGATGAGAAACCTGATTATTCGCACTAGTACGCTTGGCGAGGTAATGGTGATCCTCTCAGTACAGTTTGATGAAGCGGTGGTTTACGAAATCCTTGACGAGCTGAAAAAAAAGTTTCCCGATCTGACAAGCCTGATGTACGTCATCAATCCGAAAAAGAATGAAACCCTTTACGACCAGGATATCCTGGTCTGGGCGGGCCGTGATCATATCTTTGAAAAGCTGGAGGACCTCACCTTTAAGATCGGACCCAAGTCTTTCTTTCAAACCAACTCCCACCAGGCTCTTGAACTCTACCGGAAGACCCGGGAATTTGCCGGATTGACAGGAAAGGAGATTGTCTATGACCTCTATACAGGCACAGGTACCATTGCCAACTTCATAGCCCCTGAAGCGGGACTTGTAGTGGGAATTGAATCTGTACCCGAGGCCATCGAGGATGCAAAGGAAAACTCGCGAATTAACAAGATCGCTAATACACGCTTTTTCGCTGGAGACATGAAAGATATTTTCTCTGACAGTTTTATCAGGGAGCAGGGGAAACCCGATGTAATCATCACTGATCCGCCCAGGGCCGGCATGCACTCAAAGGTGGTGGAGCAGATTCTTCGCATTGCTCCCCAACGTATTGTTTACGTTTCCTGCAATCCTGCCACACAGGCCAGGGATGTGGAAATCCTGGGCGATGCTTACAGTGTCGTAAAAATCCAACCCGTGGATATGTTTCCACATACCCACCACGTGGAGAATATTGCGCTCCTGGAACGAAAATAAGCTTAACGACCCATCGGTAATTTCTCCTGGGGCCAATCCTTTCTAAAATCGATCCAGTATTTGCCGATGGTGGCCCGAATTTCCTTTCTTAGCACCAGGATTCCAAAGAGGTTTGGAATAGTCATAATGGCTATGGTAATGTAGGAGAGGTTCCAAACAATTGTGGTATCTGTAAAGGAGGCAAGAAAGAATCCCACAACATAAATCAGCCTGTAGAAGATCACATATTTTGAACCCACCAGGTAGGTGACCGCCCTGTCGCCGTAATAGGACCATGAAATGGCTGTGGAGAAGGCAAAAAGCAGCAATCCTATGGATACAATATATTTACCCCAGCTCCCGAGAATACTTCGGGTAAATGCCTGGGTGGTCAGAGCGGCACTGTGTATCAGAGACTCACCCGTAAAATACACCTCTCCCCCTTCGCTGCCCAATTCACTAAACCGAACCGTTCCTCCTGAAACAGGTACAGGACCGGTATACTTTTCCGCTCCACGGGTTACCTGCACATTCTCTGCAAAGGATTCGGCATGAACAATTGTGATACCAGGAGTCGAAACTTCACCATCTGTGACCTGCAGGTTTCCTGTAAACAGGGCAAGGGTGGTATCATTACTGAAAGCACGACCGAGCAACAACTTATCTGCATCGTCCGTCTCGCTATAGCTTCCATCCAGAATTACAAGATCGGCCTGCTGAAACCTGTTTTCTATCTTTTCGTTCCATACGCCTGAAGAAAGCAGAACCAGGCCGGTAATGGTACAAATGATGATGGTGTCTATAAAGGGTTCAAGAATGGCTACCATTCCCTCAGAAACAGGCTCGTGAGCCTTGGCTGCACTGTGTGCAATGGGGGCAGAACCCTGTCCGGCCTCATTGGAAAAGAGCCCACGGTTCACTCCCTTATTGAAGGTAAAGGCAAAGCCGGCACCCAGAAAGCCACCCACCGCGGCACTGCCGCTAAAGGCATTGCTAAAGATTGAAGCAATGGAGGGAAGTATATTCTGGTAATTGGTGGCAATCACCAGGATCGCTCCCAAAATATAAATCAGGGCCATCAGGGGAACAAGGGTGGATGTTACTTTCGCAATCCGCTTGATCCCACCCACGATGACTAGTCCAAGCAATACTGCAAGGACACCTCCTGTGAGTGCATGCTTGATGCCGAAGGAGGTAAACATGGATTCGGAGATGCTGTTAATCTGTGGCAAACTGCCGGTCCCAAAAGATGAAAGAATGGTGGCAAAAGCAAAAAATCCACCAAGAATTGCTCCCGTTTTAATAATCTTTCCGGATTTGGTGGTAATGTTCATCCGCTTTTTCATGTAATACATCGGACCGCCGGAGATGGAACCGTCGGGAAGAATATCCCTGTATTTATGGGAAATGGTAACCTCCACAAATTTGGTACACATTCCCAGAACGGCAGTAATCAGCATCCAGAACAGTGCAGCCGGACCTCCCAGGTGGATTGCAAGGGCAACACCAGCGATATTCCCGGTACCCACTGTTCCGCTGAGTGCTGTGGTGAGTGCCTGGAAATGGGATGTATCACCCACATCCCCACTTTTATCAAATCTACCCTTAACAACCCGGATGGCGTGTCCGAAATACCTGATCTGGGGAAATCCCAGGTAGAAGGTAAAAAAAACGCCGGTACCCAGCAGAAGAAAGACAAACCACTGGTGGCCTCCCAGGTAACCATTCAGGAACAGGAGGAACTCATTGATCTTTTGCATGCCTCCAAAAATAGCAAATAATTAAATAGACGAAATATGGATTAATCAGGCGGGAAGAGGGACAGAATATCCTTGAGTTGCTCCACGGAAAATGGCTTGGGCAAATAGGCATCAAAGCCCTCTTTCAGAAAACGGGCACGGTCTCCCACCAGGGCATGTGCAGACTGAACAACCACTTTCAGGCCATCATGCCTGTCTTTCATAATCCGCATGCATTCGGTGCCGCTCAAAACATCCATCTGGTCATCCATAAACACCAGGTTGGGACGCGGATGTTTCTCAATAAGTTGCAGGGCCTCGAAGCCGGAAGCAGCTTTAAATACCTGGTGCCCCATGCCCGAGAGGATTTCGTAAAACAGCTCCAGGGAGTCCTGCTCATCATCCACCACCATAATCCTCATTCCAAAGTCAATTTGTTCGGCAAAGCCTTTCTCAGGCTTCATGGTAATGGCTGCATCCTCAAGCAGTATGGCTTTCCGGGGCAGCTCAACCTGGAAAAGAGCCCCCATACATTTCGTGGACTCCACCCAAATTCTTCCCCCCATCATCTCTACCAGGTTTTTACAAATGGCCAGGCCCAGGCCTGTTCCTCCGAATTTCCTTGTATTGGAACCATCAACCTGCCTGAACTGATCAAAAATCAGCTTGAAATTGTCGGCAGAGATGCCCACTCCTGAATCCTCAACAAAAAGAGTCACATTCTTCTTTGAAGCGGATGCCTTGAATCCGATACGGACCTTTCCCGACTCGGTGAATTTAATGGCGTTGTTTACCAGGTTTTTCATGACCTGGGATATCCGGACCACATCGATTTCAATTTCGCATTCGTCCTCCGCTTGTTCGGTAATAATTTCAATACCTGTTTTATTCAGGCGGCTGACTTCATCCAGGCCATACTGGTTCATTTCGGCAATCAATACTGAAAGCTTTTGTTTTCCATATATAAGGGGAAGCTGCTTACTCTCAATCTTGGCCAGATCAATAATATCAGAAATAAGGGCAAGCAGCAATTCAGAGTTACGAACGATGCGCTGCACATACATATTCCTTGCTGCTTCATCCAGACCGGGATTAACCAGCAGGTTGGAAAAGCCAACTATGGAGTTCATGGGAGTACGAATCTCGTGTGACATGTTGGCCAGGAAAGCCGACTTTAACAAATCGCTCTCCTCGGCACGTTCCTTGGCCTGTTCAAGCTCTTCAGTCTCCCTTTTTCGTTCTGTTACATCCCTGATAATGGTCAATATCATATCAGGATCCCCTTCCTTCGAGGATATGATTACATTCTTGGAAGAGACGAAAAGGTACTCGCCAGATTTATGCCTGACACGGAAGTCGATCGACAGGGCACCATGGCTGATAAGCTCCTGTCCTCTTTCCTCAAGTTTGTCACGGTCTTCCTGATGAATAACATCAATCCATCCGTGCTTTACGAACTCCTCACGGCTATAGCCAAAGGTTCGGTAGAATGAAGGATTGAACAGGATGATTTCATTTTCCACCGTAAAAAGACCTATGGCATCATCCGCAGCATCAAACAAGGTCCTGTATAAACGTTCACTTTCCTCCGCCGTGGACAGTAGCTTTTTGTATTTCCCTGACATATCCATGGTAATTCCGCCAATCACGGTGCCCTTTCCGGATTCATCACGGTTCAGCACAGTTCCTCGATTGTAATACCACTGCCACTCCCCCTTCTGATCCCGAAGCCTGAACTCAATTTCATAGAGATCATCCTCCCCATAAATCAGGCGCCGGATTTTTTCCAGGTTATCCTTTGTATCCTCAGGATGAATATTTTTATAAATCGATGGTGCGGACGGGTCAAACTCCTCCTGGGTGTAGCCCAGAAGAGTTAGTAAATGTGGACTGAGCATCAATCTTCTTTCAAGGTGGTCCCAGTACCACCAGTGGAGACCAATCTGGGCCGAGGCCACGATGAACTCCATGGACGGTGCCCTCAGCTCCTGTGGTATTTTCGACTTATACTCCTCCATTATTACTTAATAAATTCACTCTGCATATTAAAAATAACAATATCCATTGAACTTTATAACTAACTGCTCTGTTTTTAGATTAAAAAGATGAAACAAATATTTTCATTCCTGTCTGATCTCGAGCGGAACAACACGCGCGAATGGTTTAATGAAAACAAGGATCGATACCAGGAGGCCCTGTCACAATTCAGGGAGCTGGCCTCGGAGATGATTGCCGGGATCAGCAGTTTTGACCCCACACTGGATGGGATCGATGCAAAGCAGAGCATCTTCCGAATCTATAAGGATGTTCGTTTCTCTAAAGACAAATCCCCATACAAAACACATATGGGATGCTGGATGACCAAAGGGGGACGAAAATCAAGTGATGCCGGCTACTATTTTCACCTTGAGCCCGGGAAATCATTTGCTGCTGCAGGTGTCTGGATGCCGCCCGCTGATCAGCTAAAACTGATCAGGGAGGAGATTCTCTATAATCCCGAAACATACCTGGAAGTCGTCTCTAAGCTGCTTTCCCTGAAGAAATATGAAAGGGGAGGTCTGGAAGACATGCTTAAAAAGGGGCCTGCGGGATTCCCAAAGGACTTTGCTCATATTGATGAGCTCAAATACAAACATCACATTTTCTCCAGGTCCTATAAAGATGCTGAACTATCAAGTAAAAATACCACTTCCCTTCTGTGCGAAGATTTTAAGGGTCTCTATCCCCTGGTCGCCTACCTCAATCATGCCATGTCCTTTACAGGCAACCATTGAGGTCAGGCCTCAGTAAGATCCGATTTAGCCAATGTGACTAAAGTTACAGTGGGACTGTAAGGTTGGCCCTATCTTTGCGTCAGAATATAAACCATATAAGATACAATCATGAAACTAGAGCATTTAACAAACGAGACATTTAAAGAGAAGGTTTTCAACTACGAAGATAATAAGGAGTGGAAATTTGAGGGTGACACACCTGCCATTATCGATTTCTACGCAGACTGGTGTGGACCATGTAAGGTGATCGCCCCACTTCTGGAAGAACTTAAAGATGAGTATGGTGACAAACTGGAAATTTATAAGGTTAACACCGAAGAGCAACGTGAACTCTCATCCGTATTTGGCGTCCAGAGTATCCCTTCTCTGCTTTTCATTCCCAAAGAGGGACAACCTCAAATGGCCATGGGAGCTCTTCCTAAAGAGACTTTCAAGCAAGCCATTTCCGAGGTACTTAGTGTAAGCATATAAAAAAAACTGATATGAAAAAGATAGTTTTAAGTATAGCAAGCGTTTCATTCCTCCTCTTTTCATGTAACAGTGGATCGGCATCATCACTGAACGAAAATGGCGATACCAGTGAAAAAGGCAAGCTCAGCGTGGAAACAGCTGCTGCGGGCCACAGCTCAGGAGCTGCCGGGAAGACTGTAAAACTGACCAAGCAGGATTTCCTGGAGAAAGTGATGAATTATGAGAAGAATCAGACCGAATGGGTTTATGAAGGTGATAAACCGGCCCTGATCGACTTCTATGCCGACTGGTGTGGACCCTGCAAAATTGCAGCCCCCATCCTGGAAGAACTGGCCAAAGAATACGAAGGTAAAATCCACATCTACAAGGTGGATACCCAGAAAGAAGGTGAACTGGCCTCAGTATTCGGAATCCAGAGTATTCCCGCTTTCCTTTTCATTCCCCAGGATGGCAAGCCAACCATGAGCAACGGAATCGCCCAGACTCCTGAAGAGACTAAGGCAATGTTCCGCCAGATGATCGACGAGATCCTCCTTGGACAGAAGCCACAGGGGATATAGCAGTACACAGTACGAAGTACGAAGTACGTAGTGCGAGAAAGGAACACATACTGATACAATTCTGATTACCACCAATATATAAAAGACCGGCTCATATTCCTTATGGGCCGGTCTCCTTTTTCCCTATCCCTGAATCATTTTAAGCAAGGACACTTTCAGAATCCCACCAATAGGCATACCTTTACCAATTACCATTAACCATTAACCAAAAACCATTTTCCCATGCGTCACGATCGATCTCACACTAAAGTAATTGCCACCATAGGACCGGGTACCCGCAACAAGCAAATCCTTGAAAAAATGTTTCACGAAGGGGTGGACGTCTGTCGCTTCAACTGCTCTCATGACACTTATGAAGAGCATATGAAAACCGTTAAGTATATCAATGAACTCAACGAAGAGCTTGGGACCAATGTGGCCATATTAGCTGACCTGCAAGGCCCGAAACTCCGTGTGGGTGAAATGGAAAACGACAGTGTAATGCTTGAAGATGGGCAGAAATTCTCTTTCGTAACCACTCCCTGCAAGGGAACCACTGAACAGGCCTACCTCAGCTATGATAAATTACCCACAGATGCAACACCGGGCGAAATGATCCTTGTAGATGACGGAAAACTGATGTTTGAAGTGATCGAATCAAACGGTAAAGACCGTGTTCTCACCAAGGTTATTGCCGGCGGACCTCTTTCCTCCAAAAAGGGGGTCAACCTTCCGAATACTAAAATATCTGCTCCAAGTCTTACCGAAAAGGATCTTAAAGACGCACAATTTGCCCTGGATCAGGGGGTCGACTGGCTGGCCCTCTCCTTTGTCAGGAGGGAGAAAGACATTGTGGATCTGAGGAAAATAGTAGACGCCCACCCTAATTACGCCGGTATTATTGCCAAGATTGAGAAGCCAGAAGCCTTGAAAGAGATCAATGAGATCATCAATGTTTCTGATGCCATTATGGTTGCACGGGGTGATCTGGGTGTGGAAGTTGAATTTCACAAGGTACCTGTCATTCAGAAAAGTATTATAAAGAAGTGCCATGAAAGGTCGAAACCTGTAATTGTGGCCACCCAGATGATGGAGAGTATGATTCACAATCCCACTCCCACACGCGCCGAAACCAATGATGTTGCCAACGCCGTTCTTGACGGGGCCGATGCAGTAATGCTAAGCGCTGAAACCTCAGTGGGGAAATACCCTGTGCAAACCATCATCAACATGCAAAAGATTATCGACTCTACGGAAACAGAGGAGTATATCTACTACCGCAAGCACAAACCCCGGATGCAGGAAAATACCTTCCTGGCCGAATCGATTTGCTACAATGCAACCCGCCTGGCAGACCATGTGGATGCTGCTGCAATTGTGACCCTGACTCACTCGGGCTTCACTGCTATAAATATCAGTTCCCATCGTCCAAAAGCGCCCATATTCGCCTTTACTATGAACGAGGACCTTATCCGTGACCTTTCCCTGGTCTGGGGGGTTCGTTCCTTCTTTTTTGGTGAATGTCAAAATGTGAATGAATATATTAAATACACAGAAGAGTTCCTGATCAGTCAGAACCTGGTAAAAAAAGGCGATCTTGTTGTACATGTGGGCAGTATACCCATCCTTAGTAAAGGAAAAACCAACATGCTTAAACTCACAAGAGTAAGTTAGCCTGGCTTGAATAGTTCGCTCTCCCAACGAATCAGGATCGTCGAAGAGAACTGGCTTGGGCTGGTAAGGCCTCATATTAGCAAACTCTTCGCCAATACTTTCATTCCCTCCCATGACCATACGCACCACAGCAGGGTCTGGAATATCTGTAAAAACCTTCTCCAAAAACTCGAAGGCTTTTCTTCGGTGGCTGATGAGGATGTGCTTGAAGGCTTACTTTTAGCCTCCTGGTTCCACGATGCAGGAATGGTGTATGACAGCGGTGAACTGCATGGAGCCCTTGGAAAGGATGTCTTCGAAAGATTCATAGCAGATAGTGGTGCACAGAAACCCGTTTTATATGACGATGTACTAAAGGTAATAGCACTGCATGATTCCAAGGAGCCTTCTCTTTACCGGGGTATCGTACCCGGGAAAGTTCCCGGAATGATGGGGGTCCTGTCAATTGCTGATGATCTGGATGCCCTGGGCACAGTCGGAATATACAGATACAGTGAGATTTACCTGAAAAGGGGGGTCCCTGCCGGGGAACTGGGTACCAGGATACTTTCGAATGTGCGGAGGCGGTATTCTAATATCTGTGAAAGTTGTGCGGCTTTTCCCGGCCTGGCAGCCAGCTTCCTGGAAGACTATATACTGATAGAGGATTTCTTTAATCGCTACAACCAGCTCATGGTCTTTGTCAAAGAAGCTGAAAAGCTTCAATGTGGAGAATTGGCTATAATCAATTATATAAATGCCTTCTCGGTGGAAGCGAAGGTCAGACCCGAGGATTTCTTATTTCAGCCTGGCATCGCATCATCCGGAGCCAGGGTAAAAACCTACTTTAAGAAGCTTCATGATGAAATGGAATCAAAAGCATTTTAGCTACCTGTTTGTCCTGGCACTTCTGCTAATAGGCGCCGAAAGACAGGGCTATGCACAGGTGGACCTGCGATATGAGCAAAATGAGACAGTTAGCTGGGAAGAGGCCATCCGCATGTATGAGTGGATGGATCAGGAATACAGAGAAGCCTCCCTGGTAGAGGTGGGCATGACCGATGCAGGCAAAGCCCTGCACCTGTTTATCATCTCAAGGGATCAGTTGTTTACCCCGGCCGAGGTAAGAGCGGCTGGGAAAACCATTCTTTTTATCAATAACGGAATCCATCCCGGCGAGCCCTGCGGCATTGATGCAAGTTTGAAACTGGCCGAGGGCCTCTTATCCGGATCGGATCCATATTCAGAATTCCTGGAAAATACAGTGCTTGTCATCGTACCCATCTTCAATATCGGAGGCGCCCTGAACCGTGGGCCATACCACAGGGCCAATCAAAACGGACCAGTCGAACATGGCTTCAGAGGCAATGCCAGGAACCTGGATCTGAACAGGGATTTTATCAAACTGGACTCACGCAACACTCAGTCTCTCACCGCTGCTCTCCGGGAGTGGAAGCCCGACCTTTTTGTGGATACCCACACCTCCAATGGAGCAGATTATCCCTATGTAATAACACTTATTAATAGTCATGAGCAGAGGCACCAGCCTGCCCATGAAGCCTTCCTGGAAAAGCAGGTGAAACCCTTCCTTTTTGAATCCATGAAGGCTACACCCTATGAGATGAGTCCTTATGTGTGGAGCTACAAACAGACTCCCGACAATGGTATTATTGCCTTCCTCGACTACCCCAGGTATACATCGGGCTATACCAGTCTCTATAACACCCTGTCATTCACCGTTGAGACGCACATGTTTAAACCCTTCAAGGACCGGGTACTTTCCACCTGGCACCTGCTCAGAGAGATGCTTCGTTTTTCCAACAACTACAGGGACGAGATTAAGGAGGCAAAGGAGCTTGCATGGGAAGAGAAAATGGCCAGCACCGAATTTGTGCTCCAGTGGGAACTGGATACCAGCCGTTATGAGATGATCCCTTTCAAAGGCTACAAGGCGCTTACCAAAGTCAGTAAGGTAAGCGGTCACGACAGGCTCTGGTATGACCGCAGTGAAACATGGGAAAAGGATATTCCTTATTACCGTTATTTCAAAGCCCGCTCCTCTGCAAACGTCCCTCAATATTACATCATCCCTTATGCCTGGTCAGAGGTAATTGAGCGTCTTCAACTGAACAAAGTGGAGATGACCATGCTGGAGGGCGATACTGTTTTGGATGTGGAAGTCAGCTACATTGAAGATTATAAGACTACGGAGCGTCCATATAACGGGCATTACCGGCACTACAATGTGGAGATCCGCAAGACACGGAAAGCCATCAGCTTCAGGGCAGGTGACTGGATTATACCCACCAACCAGGAAGCCATTGAGTACCTGGTTCAAACCCTCGAGCCCCAGGCTTATGACTCCTTT
>JAOZLK010000039.1:13908-15100 GCA_029934875.1 Bacteroidales bacterium
GGAAGCCATTGAGTACCTGGTTCAAACCCTCGAGCCCCAGGCTTATGACTCCTTTTTTAGCTGGAATTTCTTTGATGAGGTCCTCTTCAGGAACGAATACTTCTCTCCCTATATATTCGAGGAAAGCGCCTGGCTTTTGCTGCAGAGCGATGATGCTCTTGCTGCTGAATTCAAAAGGAAACAGGAGACGGATTCAGCATTTGCGGCAAACCCTTACCTGCAACTGAAGTACATCTATGAACATTCCCCCTGGTCCGAACCCACTTACAGGCAATATCCTGTTTACAGGTCCCTTGACTAAGAATGCATTGCACCGTGCCTTAAAAATTACTAATTTTGCCGCTCACTCAATGGACAACAATTACATTACAAAATTGCATGAAAAGAATTCTGGTCTTTGCTTACTTTATCCTGCTTCTCCTGCCACAGGTAAGTGCTGGCAATCAACTGGATAAGTTTCTTGAAAGTATTGATGCCAGGGAGGTGCGACTACTGGAGGGTGAATCAAACTATGATACCATCGTTGAGTTTCTTATAGAGCAAGCCCTGGACCATCGGAAACCGGATGGTGAGCATTTCACACAGCGAATTTATATTTCTCATTTCGATACAGCCAGTCCGGTGGTAATGGTTGCAGCCGGATACGATGCGAGTTACTACTACACATCGGAGCTGGCAGCGGAGCTCCGCTGCAACCAGGTGATGGTTGAGCATCGCTATTTCGGCAAAAGCCGACCGGACAGCATTCAATGGGAATACCTGGACGCCTGGCAGGCAGCTTCAGATCTCCACTGCATCATCGAGGCCTTCAAAAAGCTCTACCCGGGCCAGTGGATTGCCACCGGAATCAGCAAAGGCGGACAAACCGTGATGTATCACAGCTATTATTACCCTGAAGACGTTGATGTAAGAGTACCCTATGTGGCTCCACTCAACTATGGAGTGGAAGATGAACGGATATATGCATTCCTGGGCCAGGTGGGAAGCACCGTGGAGCGGGGAAAAATAAAAAGATTCCAGAAAATTGCCCTCAAACACCAGGATCGCTATCTTCCTGCCTTCGCGGAGTTTTCGGAAAAGAAAGGCTACAGCTATGAAATAGCCGGCGGTATGGAAAAGGCCTACGAATATTGTGTGCTGGAGTACTCATTTGCTTTTTGGCAGTGGGGCTATGTTCCTGCCAGCAAAATTC
>JAOZLK010000397.1 GCA_029934875.1 Bacteroidales bacterium
TATTTATCCAACAACTTTAAATCTATCCGGTTATCAAGAAATAGTAAATAAGGTACGAACCGAATGGGATGGAGTATTTCCAAATGACATTTTGAAGTACAATTTTTTTGACGATAAAATTGCCAGTTTGTATAAAGAAGAGCAGAATACCACCAATCTTATTCAGTTATTTGCTATTATCGCCATCCTAATAGGAAGCCTCGGATTATATGGATTGATTTCCCATATCATTAGTCAAAAAACCAAAGAAATCAGTATCCGCAAAGTAAATGGAGCCAAAGTTTCTGAAATCTTAGTTCTGCTCAACAAAGATTTCATGATCTATTTTGCAATAGCCTTTATTATTGCTTGTCCAATTGCCTATATCACCATGGATAAATGGCTGCAAAACTTTGCTTACAAAACAGAATTAAGTTGGTGGTTGTTTGCTTTAGCAGGTAGTGTTGTAATGGTGATTGCTTTAACCACTGTTAGCGGACAGACATTTACAGCTGCCAGAAGAAATCCAGTGGAAGCTTTTCGTCATGAATAAATAAATGGGGTGAAAAGCGTAAAAAAAAGGAAACGAACCAAGACAGCTTTGGACGGTACGATTCCGGACTGGTGTGTAAGTATTGCCACACTGAATTTTTCAAACCTTTTATGGTATTTTGTGTCATTACTATGACGAGGATGAACAAAAAATATTATAATGACACATCAAACAGTATCCCGCCGTGAATTTGTGAAGCTCTCTGCAGCTGCAGCAGCTGGGCTCACCATACTTCCAGGTTTCCGTTTCGGACTGGACCAGCTTCCAACTCCCATGACCCGGACCTTTGGGAAAACAGGGTTTGAAGTAACCACCCTGGGTCTCGGGGGACAAGCCTCCTTGCAATGGACCCCTCCCGATGTGGACCCTGTACCCATCATCCTGAAGGCATTTAAAATGGGGGTCAACTACTTCGACACCTCCAACCTCTATGCCGGCAGCCAGCTTCATTTCGGAAAGGCATTCCGGAAACTGAACCTAATCCCCGGTGAGGCGGGATATGATAAAAAATTACGTGAGTCGATTTTTCTAACCACCAAAACCCATCAAAGGTGGGCGAAACCTGGGTTCCCGGAGCTGAAGAATGTAAACAACTGGTCCAATGGGGATCCTGATGGGGGAGCGATCAAGGATCTGAAGAGAACCCTTTCTCAAATTTTTGGAGACGGGGAAGGAAACTACCCGGAAGGATCATATGTAAACATGGTACTCACTCACAGCCTCAGCTTCGAGGAGGAGGTAGATGTAATGTACAAAGGGCTGGAAACACCACTGAACAAGGATGAAAACTTCGGGGTGCTGGTGGCCCTCAGGGATTACCGCGACGGGACCAACCACACCGGTCTGAATCCCAAAAATGAGAAGCTGATCAGGCACATCGGTCTGTCGGGACATCTTAACTCTCCAGCCATGATCGATATGATACAGCGCGATCAATGGGAAATCCTGGATGCCATGTTGGTGGCCATCAATTCTAACGACAAACGATACCTGAATCACCAGTACAATGTGATCCCGGTGGCGCAAGCCAAAAACATGGGGATCATTGCCATGAAGGTATTTGCCGACGGGGCCATATATTCCAAGTATGCTAACTGGACCAGGGATCATGAGGGTGTGGTCAGAAGCGTGGGGACCCCGGAACTGCCCAGCAAGCCACTGATTGAATATTCGCTGACCACTCCCGGCATTCATACAGCCATCATCGGGATCGGGCAGATCTCCGATGACCACCTGAAGTGCCAGCTGGTTCAAAACTACTATGCGGCGCAGATCGAACCCGGGGGACTGAGTCAGGACAGGCGCCTGGAGGTCGAGCAGAGTACGGCCCATGTGAAGGATGGGAAAACCAACTACTTCCAGCTGCCCTACAGTGGATTGACCGCTCCGCAAAACCTGAAGATTAAAGATGGGGAGATCAGCTGGGACACAGCCTTCGCTGCAACGTCCCCACTCTCACATTATGAAATTTTCCGGGACGGAATAAAAATTACGACTATTCCACACCAGCCTCAAACCACCAAAAAACCCTTCCGCTTTGCAGATCAGAAAAAAGGAGCTTCATACATGCTTGTAAGCGTTGACCAGGAAGGAAACCGTGCCGAAAGCGATCTGCTGAAGGGTTGATTAGTTCTTCCCTAACCCTTGGAAGTATCTGTAATGTAATCTTTTACATTTATTCTACTTTAAATTATACTGGTACAAAGAGATACAGAAGTTTCAATTACATTAGTTGATAAATAATATTGTATCAAGACGTATGTCTTCAGAAGAGGATCCCACCATAATTTGAAATTCACCCGGTTCAAAGCCCCAATCATTTGCACTATCATCCCAAAATCTGAGCTGGTCCCGATCTATTTTAAAATTGATAATTTCAGATCGGTTTGGAAGAAGCGTCTCTCTTTCGAATCCAACTAACTGTTTCTGTGGCCTTTTCAGTGAAGATTCTACATCGCTGATATAGAGTTGAACTACCTCATCTCCTTCTCTGTCTCCTATATTTTTCAGCTGAAGCTGAACAGAAATATCTCCATTTTTGCGAGCAACGGAAAGCTGGCTGTACTCAAAGTTGGTATAGCTTAATCCATAACCAAAGGGGTACAATGCTTCACCCTCGAAATACATATATGTTCTGCCATTGTAGATATCATAATCGTCGAATGCAGGTAGATCATCGGTAGATTTGTAGAATGTAAATGGCAATCGTCCACCAGGATTATACTTGCCAAAAAGCACATCAGCAATTGCAGTCCCCCCACTTTCTCCAGGGTACCAGGCTTCGACAATGGCAGGGATATTTGCATCGATCCAGTTAATCGCCAGGGCACTTCCTGCAATAAGGACCACGACGATATTTTTGTTTTCCTTGTATATATCTTTAAGGTAATCTACCTGTTCCTTTGGAAGATCAATAGTTGTTCTGTCAAGACCTTCTCTTTCAGTAGACTTATTGATTCCCATGACTGCAATTACAATATCACTTTCCCGTGCAGCTTCCAGGTCTGTTGCATGCAGGTCTGAACTGTTCGTACCTGGAGTTTCCCAGAAGAGCTGACAGATCTCGTCGTCTCTATTCACGAAATACTCAAGTTTGATAGAATATTTCTGATTTTCTACCATTTCAAATTCAACGAGATCACTTGTTTCTCCCCGTCCATGCCATTCATCAATTAGAAGTATATTATTTAGCCAGAGCCTGCATCCATCGGAGGAGTTGACTTTGATCTTATAATTTCCAGAGGTGCTGGGATTCAGATAGCCGCTCCATCGTATTGACATGGGGGCATCAGAGATAACAGGGTCAGGAGGCTGAGATACAGCATCATAATTAACCTGCATATCTATCCTGGTTTTTGGATTCCCTTCAAGATTCATATTATTGAAATATTCTGCATAGAGGCCTGCTTCCTCAGAAGCATCATTGCTGAGAAATTCTTCTTCAATAAGAGTGAAACTTTTTGCTCCAGCCTTCCAGGGAACATGGGTGATGGAGATTTCGTTTCCAGCGGCTGTGCGAATTCCTTCAAGGGCAGAAATTGCTTTGATGACTGGTTTGCCGCTATAATCACCAAAAACTATATTTGCGGCATTAGGACCAAGAACCGCAATATTCTTCAATTTACTTTTATTCAGTGGCAGTGTTTGCTTCTCGTTCTTAAGCAGTACTATTGATTGCCTGGCTGTTTCCAGCGCAACAGACTGGTGTTTTTCAGAGCCCACCACCTCGGGAGATATCGATGTATAGGGATTGCTTTCTGGAGGATCGAAGAGTCCAAGTTTAAACCTGGCATTTAAAACATTATATGCGGCAGTATTGATATGAGATTCATCGACAAGTCCCTGTTCATATGCCTTCAGGAGGAAGTTTTTATACACATCATCTCCACATTCCAGGTCAAGTCCGGCCTCAATGGCCACCTTGGCTGCTTCTTCTTTTGTATCGACAAAGTGATGGTTATTTACGAGTGCGTTGATAGCACCACAATCACTGACAACATAGCCATCGAAGCCCCACTCTTTTCTGAGTAGGTCATTAAGAAGCCATTGGTTCGCTGTACAGGGAATCCCATTTACTGCATTATATGCGCTCATAATGGATTGTGCTTTTCCTTCAATGACACATGCTTCAAATCCTTTCAGGTAATATTCCCTGAGTGCCCGGTTTGAGATTACCGCATCACACTCAAAGCGATTATGCTCTTCATTGTTTGCAGCAAAATGTTTGGGTGTTGAAACCACTTTGAGGTATTTCTCATCATCACCCTGGAGCCCTTTGACAAATGACACACCAATTTTACTTGTTAGCCACGGATCTTCTCCATAGGTTTCTGGTGTTCTACCCCACCGTGGATCCCTTGCCATATTCACAGTTGGTGACCAGAAAGTAAGTACATCGCTGAAATAGCTCTTCTGCTCTTTTCCCTGTTGGTAATAATTCCACTTTGCCCGGGCTTCATCAGAGATTACAGTTCCAACATCACGAATGAGATCAGGATTCCAGGTTGCTGCAAGAGCAATGGCCTGCGGAAATACTGTAGCTCTACCAGGCCTGACAACACCATGTAGTGCTTCATTGCCATGATAGTATTTTTCAATATCCAGGTGAGGGATAGCTTCACTTGAGGCAATAAGCAAGGAAATTTTCTCTTCTATAGTGAGCCTTTTTAGCAAGTCGTTGACCCTTTCCTCCCTTGGTAAATCAGGATTCTTATAGTCGTATTCATATTTGTTTGTGCATTGGATGCAAAAGATGGCAAGAAGCAGGAAAGGGAAAATATACTTTTTTATCATCGGTCAAATATATACGGTACCGTATAATTATTGAATATCATACAATGATACATGATAGATACTAGAAAGGAATTAGAAA
>JAOZLK010000398.1 GCA_029934875.1 Bacteroidales bacterium
CCAGGTCGGTCTTCAGCATTTGGTACTGGAGCATGGTCTGGTCCAGCTGGGTTCTGTCCATCTCCACCAGAAGTTCCCCTTTTTTCACGTGGTCGTTCACCTCCACTTTTACGGATCGGATCCTTCCCGACAGTGCAGGTGAGAGGTAAGTTTCCTCGAAGGCTACAATCGTAGAAGTTATATTTTGTGAAATGGCTGTCTCCCGGTAGACCAGGTCCATAACCTTTACCGGCTGTACCTTTATTTCGGGCACAGCAGCTACAGTTTCAGCACCCGGAGCCTGCATTTTGCAGGATGAAATTGCAAGACCTGCAATCAATGTGAGCACTAAGATCTTCAGGGTTTTCATGGCGGATATGGTTTTCATTTTCTTTAATTGTTTCAATGTTACTCCGGGCTATAGTTTGTTCATCAATTTATCAAGTGCCACCTTGGCACTAAGGACCTCCATGATGGAGGAAAAATAGTTACTCTCTGCATCCAGGTAATTGCCGTTGGCCTGGGTAATATCCAGACTGGTGGCCATGCCCTGTTCAAACTTACGTGTGAAGCTTTCATATACACGCAGAGCAACAGCCCTGTTCTCTTTCTGGGTGCTGTAGTTTTCCAGGGAACTCTGGAGGTTGTAACGGTATTGCTTTTCCTGCAGATTCAGCTGGTCCTCCATAATGCTCAGGTTGTTCTGGGCCATATCGTAGTTGATCTTAGCCTGGTCTACACGAGACTTTCTCATCCCGCTGGAGAAGATGGGTACTGACATGCTTAGCCCTGCCAGGTGGTTGGGATTCATATCAAAATTGCTTGTTTTTAACTTTGCGTTGTAGTTATAGAATCCGAGGATGGTTGGAGCATAGTTCCATTTTTCCATTGAAAGGAGTTTCTCATTGATTTCCTCCTGAGATTTTGCGAGTTGATAGCCCACATTATCTTCCATAATGAAAGGTGCCGCCAGAACAGTTTCAGGTTCCTCACTATCAAAGAGGGCTTCAAGCTGATCGGTGAGCTCTATCTCGGTACTGACATCAACGCCCAGTTGGAAGCGCATCAGGTTGTAGTTAAGCTCAAGGTTTCTGTTCAGTGCATTAAGCGAATTTTGCAGCTGGTTTACGGTGATGCGGATCTGGTCCACATCGGTCTGCTCGGCCATGCCTGTTTTATACATGGTCTCCGTAGTTTGCAGGGTCTCCTCCAGGTTTTCCACATTGCGTTTAAGAATGTCCAGCGACTCTTCAGTGATCAGTACCAGGTAGTAGGATGTAATCACCGATTCCTTGATTCCCAGCTCATCGAACACGTATTTCTGTTCAGAAATGAGATTCGCCAGTTTCGCTGTCTGTATGCCCACAATGTATAGTCCGCTGAAGATAAGCTGTGATACCTGTAACTTGGCAGTGGAAGCATCATTCAGTACAATGGTATTCGGAGGAAGCATGGACTGGAGCACACCATCATAATAGCTGTTGGCACCATGAATGGCCACATCATTCGGGGAATAGAAAGGGAAGACTTCCTGGGTTTGGTTAAAGGCACTCTGCAGGTCTTCCGGGGTGAACGAAGGTCCCCCTCCACCCATTCCAAAATTGAACTCCATCTCATAATTGAAATAGGTCATATAGTCCATTGTGCCATCCACCTGGGGAAGTCCCTGTGAAATGGATTCCCAAACACTGGCCCTGGACCGGTCTACTTCCATCCTGGAATTTTTGAGGGTTTTGTTATAGGAGATGGCATAATCGATCGCTCCCTGCATGTCCAAAACAAGGGTTTCTGTCGCATCCTGCAAAGATCCCGAGGCTGCTTCCTGACTTTTCGCGGGAGCAATGATTCCAGCTGTCAGGAGTAAAGCTATAATCGCATTCTTCATTTTTATTCTCATATCTCTATTATTATTCACTTACTCACTTATTCACTTACTCACTTACTCACTTACTCATTTACTCACTCATTTCCTTGTCTCACTGTATTATCCAAAATACTTTTATTGGCTTCAAGGAGCTCTTGTCCCTGTAAGGTGGAGATTCCCCGGAAAAATGGGATAATGATGTGGTCGAACATATCTTTTCGGTCGTACCCGGCGTTCACAAGCGTGCTGTCCTGTTTAAACAGGTCGAAGAGTGCATGGAGGGCCTGGTTGACAATCCCGATATTGATGTCATTTCTGAATACTTCCTGTTGAACCCCGGTTTCAATCAGTTTGGCGGTCACGCTGAAATCTCTGATGTTACCGGGCTGCTGGATCTCTTTGAACACTTTCGGGTGGTATTTCTTGAAATCATTGAAGAAGGAGGGACTCATATGCATCATCTGGTCGATGGTCATCTTCATGATCCTGAACAGTGCTTCGATGGCATTGTCAGATTGCTCAATCAAGCGATGTGCCTCCTCTGCAGTTTTGTGTTTGTAATATTTGATTACCTCAAGAAGAAGAGTGTCCTTGTCCTTGAAGCGCTCATAAATGGTGCGTTTGGAGATTCCCATCTCTTCGGCGAGGGAATCCATGGTCATGCTCCTGATGCCATATTTGCCGAATAATTGTCCGGATTCAACTAAAATGCGTTCTCTGACTTCCACGAGGTATTATATTTTCGACAAGTATATGAAAACTATTTTGGTTTTTTAAGTTTTCATCACTAAAATTTGGTAAAAATCGGTGAATGGGATATCTGGACCGGTGAATGCTTCTGCCGTCCCTTTTTTTACTATTTTTGCGGGACTTAAAAAATGATCAAAAATGAATATTCCCTCGAAATATGATCCGGCCAGTGTGGAGGATAAGTGGTACGCTTACTGGATGGAGAATCAATTCTTTAAAAGCACCCCTGATGAGCGGGAACCTTACTGCATCGTAATACCCCCACCCAATGTAACCGGAGTGTTGCACATGGGACACATGCTCAACAATACCCTTCAGGATGTTTTGATCCGCCGTGCCCGCATGCTGGGAAAAAACGCCCTGTGGGTGCCGGGAACCGACCATGCTTCCATCGCTACCGAGGCCAGGGTGGTCAACAAGCTGGCCGAGCAGGGGATCAAAAAAGCAGATCTGAGCCGTGACGAATTCCTGGATCATGCCTGGGACTGGACACATAAGCATGGGGGGATCATCCTTGAGCAGTTAAAAAAGCTTGGGGCCTCCTGCGATTGGGACCGCACCAGCTTTACCATGGATGAAGCGCTTTCTGAGAGTGTGATCAAGGTATTTGTGGATTTGTTTAATAAAGGCTTAATATACAGGGGTGTGAGAATGGTAAACTGGGATCCCCAGGCGCTCACCGCCGTTTCGGATGAGGAGGTCAATCACAAGGAGGTACAGTCGAAGCTCTATTACATTAGATACAGGATTGAAGGGGAAGACGACTACATTACCATTGCCACCACCCGACCGGAGACTATCCTGGGCGATACAGCAGTTTGTGTTCACCCGGAAGATGAACGCTTCTTAAAATTCCACGGGAAAAAAGTACTTGTGCCACTGATCAACAGGCCAGTGCCCATCATTGTGGATGCCTATGTGGACCGTGAGTTTGGTACGGGAGCACTGAAGATCACTCCTGCGCACGATATCAATGACTACGAGCTGGGCATTAAGCATAAGCTGGAGTCCATTGATATATTCAACGACAACGGAACCCTGAATGAGGCTGCACAAATCCTGTTGGGAGTGGACCGTTTCGAGGCACGAAAGCAAATCATACCTGAACTGGAATCTGCCGGCAACCTGGTGAAGGTGGAGGATTACATGAATAAGGTGGGTTACAGCGAGCGTACCGATGCTGTGATCGAACCCAAGTTGAGCCTTCAGTGGTTCCTGGAGATGAAGAAGCTTGGTGCACCGGCTTTGGAGCATGTAATGAATGATGACATTCAGCTTCAGCCTGCTAAATTCAAGAATACCTATCGGCACTGGATGGAAAATGTGAAGGATTGGTGCATATCCCGTCAACTCTGGTGGGGGCATCGAATCCCGGCATTCTTTTATGGCGATGGTCATAATGATTATGTGGTGGCTGAAACCGAGGAGGAGGCCTTAAAGCTTGCCCGGGAAAAGACAGGCAATGCTTCCCTGACAAGAGATGATCTCCGGCAGGATGAAGATGTCCTCGATACCTGGTTCTCTTCCTGGCTCTGGCCCATATCAGTGTTCGATGGGATAAGGAACCCGGAGAATGAGGATATAAACTATTACTATCCCACCAATGACCTGGTGACTGCTCCTGAGATTCTTTTCTTCTGGGTGGCGAGAATGATTATTGCAGGATACGAATACAGGGATAAGAAACCCTTTGATACAGTTTACCTGACCGGGATTGTGAGGGATGACAAGCGCAGGAAAATGTCCAAATCACTTGGCAATTCACCAGATCCCATCGAGCTGATGAAAAAGTACAGTGCCGATGGCGTCAGGGTTGGAATGCTGTTCTGTTCTCCGGCCGGTAACGACCTCCTCTTCGATGAGAGCCTCACCGAGCAGGGAAGAAATTTCAGTAATAAAATATGGAACGCTTTCAGGTTGATCAAGAGCTGGGAGGTAGATTCCACCATTGAGCAGCCTGCTCATTCGGCTATTGCTGCTGATTGGCTTGAGGCTCAGCTGGACCGGGCTTTCGAGGAAGTGGACCGTCAGTTTGGTAAATACAGGATATCCGATGCCCTGATGATTATCTACAGGCTTTTCTGGGAGGAGTTTAGTGCGTGGTACCTTGAGATCATTAAACCGGCTTACCAGGCACCCATCGACCGGCATAGCTATGAGCAGACTCTTGTTTTTGTGAACCGACTGCTTCACCTGCTGCATCCCTTCATGCCCTTTATTACCGAGGAGATCTGGCAGCTTCTGGAAGAAAGAGAAAAGGGAGCAAGTCTGATGGTTTCAC
>JAOZLK010000399.1 GCA_029934875.1 Bacteroidales bacterium
CCCGGGTTCCAGAGTTCCACCTTGTCCCCCACAATAAGGGCATTGGCTTTGTGGAAGGTTCCGTTACTTCCAGCCACGGCAAACCATCTCAGACTTTGATCTCCTGTTTCCTTTGCCACCAGGCCCTCTTCCACATGATCGAAACTTACTTCGATGCGGCCACCACCCATTTTACGATGGCTCTTGTACCTGGGTCCGGAACTTACAATGGAAGCGCTATAAACCAGCTCCTTTGCTGCCAGGGAGAGACGCCTCCCCACTTCTTCTTTTTCCACAGGGTGAATGTCGATTTCGCCCAGGTCAATGGCTACAGCTTCCCCTGTATTTGAAAGGGAAAGTGTGCGGCTCTGGGCAGCCCTGAGCATGGGTAGAGCATCCCATGTTCCGGGAGTGCTTTCATTGGCCTCGGTCCCGATATTGGGCAGCTGCACCCAGATAAAAGGAAGCTCTTCATTACCCCACAGTTCCCTCCAGGATGTAATCAACTTCCTCATCTGCCCGGTGTACATCAGGGCATTCTCCCTGTTACCCATGTTGGATTCGCCCTGGTACCAGATTACTCCCTTCAGGGGGGTATGAATCAGGGGATGCAACATGGTGTTGTAAGTCACAGTGGGCTGGTTAAAACTGTTTTCTCCAAGGACAATGTCCTGTTCATCATAGCCCAGCATCTCCTTGCTCATCCATGATTCGATGCGGGTTCCCCCGTAGGAAGAATTGATTATTCCAATGGGAATTTCCAGCTTCTCATGCAGGTGTTTGGCGAAGTAGTACCCCACTGCCGAGAAAACTCCGGAATGCTCCGGACCGGCTTGCATCCACTCACTTCCTGCCGGGGGCTGGTCGCGAGTTTCGTTTCCCAGGCTTCGGGTTACCAGGTATTGCCTGATCAGGGGATTTTCAGAGGCAGCGATTACAGCGCTGGCATTGCTGGTCTGGTCGAGGCTCATGGCCATGTTTGATTGTCCTGATGCAAGCCACACATCCCCCACATATATATCCTCCAGCTCCAGGGTGTCATTAGTCGTCCAGATCATGAGTTCATAGGGGCCGCCTGCTTCCATAGCCGGCAGCCCTAACTCCCATTTTCCTGTACCGCCCGCCGTGGAAGAAGCGCTACTTCCATTCATTTCTGCAGAAACCAGGGTTCCTGCCTGTGCCTCTCCCCAGAGGGGTATATCCACCTGTCTCTGCACCACCATGCCAGGGGAGATTGTACCTGTGGTTCTCAGCTGTCCATAGAGCACAGTGAATTCACCACCCATGCTTATGAGGATGACCAGGATACTTATAATTGCTGCAAGCTTTTGATTGATAGGTCTCTTCATTATTTGCTGTTTCCTGATTCCCTGATCATGGAACTCTCCCGCAGAAAGAATGCTGCTGAAAAAGCCAGGAGCGCCAGGATGGTAAAAGCTGTCATAAAGCTGCCCAAATAGAGATTGTTTTTTATGCTCATTCCTGCTACAAAGATCATACCGGTAAGTTGTCCGACCCACAGGAGAATACCCTGTGAAGCGGATTCAGGGGCCGGATAGCTCACTTCAGCTGCATACTGAAAGCCGATGGGTCCGGCGCTCATTACAAAAAAGCCGAGGATGAAGGATGAGATCAGCGAGATGGTATAAGCTCCCTGGGGATCAGGGGCCAGCTGTCCGGCAAATGCCATACCTGCCACTGCTGGCAGCATACCTCCAATACAGAGGAGCATGAATGGTTTTCTCTTTCGGAACTTATCCGACAGGGTAGGGATGATAATGGCCCCGACTATTCCCCCGATAAGCATCAGTCCACCGATCAGTCCGTCCGAATCTTTCACTCCGGCCTGTGCCGCTATGGAGTCGGTCATGGAGCTGATGGCATTGAAAATACCCAGGCCGATGAGGAAGAGAAACATGGTGATCAACATATCCCTGTTACGAAGTATGTGCCCCAGACCTTTAAAGAAGGGATATCGTTCCATCGCTTCTGCTTTAACTCCCTTTGGGCGCTCCCTCACCAGGGTTATACAGGCAATGGCTGCCAGCACAGAGATGACTCCATAGATCCATAACATCTTCTCAAAGCCGCTTCCATAGCCGGGAAGATCTGGGTCTGATCCCACAAGGGCGGGGGTGACCAGCATTGCAATGATGATCCCGACATATTGTGCCAGGGCCAGCAAACCTGCGGCCATTCCCCTTTGAAAGAGGGGGAACCACCTGGCTGTAAATGCAGTGACTGCGTTCAGGAGAAAGGGTTGTGCAAAGGCCAGGCCTGTCTGGGCGATAATAACACCTGTAAAACTCTGGGCATAGATTGCTTTCACAAGGCTGAAGATCCCAAGCAAAACTGCACCGATGGAGAGTCCTGTTTTTATTCCGTAAGTATCAATAATGTAGGATGCAGGGAAACTCATTACCAGGAAGGCCACCATGTAAATCATGGCCAGGAAATCGATATTCAGGAAGGATTCCGGATTGAACTGGCCCTGGTAAAAAACCTCCGCCGGACGTACCACTGCGGCGTGGGTGAGCCACTGAATTTCTATGGCGATTGTTGCCAGCATGACAACAGCCAGCATGACAAAGCGATAAGCAGGGTAGGGGTGTTTGGATTCCATTGCTTGCATCAAAGGTTTACCTGTTCTTGTCTTCCTGTTTTGAATATTTCCGGATATAAATCTGGTGCATCAGGTGGGCTTCAAATTTATTGATGCTTTTTGCACCCCCCAGGAATTCAGCCTCAATGAATGCCTTGCAGGCCTTTTCCAGAACCTGGCATACTACAAAGGCCTCATCCAGATCACGTCCAACGCAAACTGCACCATGATTGGCCATAAGCGCGGCGTTCCTTCCTCTCAGAGCCTTAACAGTTTTTTTTGTGATCTTTTTTGTGGAAGGCAGGGCATAAGGGGCCACCCTAACCGTGGGCCCGATAATCTGGGCCATATCATCGAGGATGGGTGGGACTTCGCGTCGGGCAGTTGCAACGGTGGATGCATTCATCTGGTGGGTATGAATCACGGAGTTGATTTTGGGCCTGGTACGGTAGATTTCACAATGCAGCTCCTTCTCGGACGACGGTTTGATAGTTCCCTCATGTTTCGAGGTGTGGTAGTTGACCAGAACGATGTCGGCTTCAGTAAGGTTTTCATAGGTCCTGCCGCTGGGTGTGATGAGCATGTGTGTATCATCCACCCTGATGCTGATGTTACCCCAGGTTCTGGCCACAAGCCCCTCCTTTACAAGTCGCAGTCCGCCTTCAATAATCTCCCTCTTAATTTTCTCCATATCCTTTTTACTGAGTACTAATAACTGTTTCCTGAGTACTAAGTACTGTCTTCCTGAGTACTGTCTTACTGTCTTACTTCCCAGCAAACCGATTCAGGTTTGCTTCCACGTACGCTTTTCGAAGTCCCGAATATACGTTTTTATAGGATTTGAAGAGTGCATCATAGATTTCAGCATTACCCTGATCGGGCAGAAAACGCTCCTTTATTCTAATGAAATTGTTCACATCACTGAAGTTCTTGTAGATGCCACTTCCCACAAAGGCGCAGCTTGCTGCCCCGATTGCTCCGGCCATGGTCGGCTGGCTTGTGGTTTCCACACTCATTCCCGTAATATCAGCAATTCCCTGCATCCACTGAGCGTTCACCGAACCACCGCCAATGGCCCTTATTTTTTTTGGCTGTAAACCAAAATCGCGCCGGTAGTTTTCAAAGATCCAGCGCAGGTTGAATCCGACACCCTCAAGCAAAGCCTTTACAAAGTGCCCCCGGCTATGTTCCAGTCCCAGGTTGAAAATAGTCCCCCTTGTGGTGGTAGTGCTCACCGGGCAGCGCTCTCCCAGGAGCCATGGCGTAAATACCAGGTGGTCACATCCCGGGGGGATCCCTTCTGTCTCCTTATTAAGGAATTCATAAATGTTTTTAACGGCAGGGCTGTCTCTCTCAAGCTTATAGAACTTTTCAATCATCCAGTCCAGGTTGGACCCGGCCGATTCGGTGATCCCCACCAGGAGGTTCATTGCAGAATCGGCGCTCTGAAGAATCACCGCTCCGTTTTTATGTTTCAGGTTCTTTCCCGTGGTAATACCTGCCCAGGCCGAGCTGCCAAGGTAGATGTGCGCATCACCTTCGCCTGTTGAACCGGATCCCACAGCAGCACTCTGGGTATCGTCACATCCTCCAAATACCCGGACAGAGGTCGGGAGCCCCATTTCCCTGGCCGCCTCCGGTGTGAGATTGCCTACCACATCGGTGGAACGGACCAGGGGTGGTAGTTTCTCCAGGTCAACACCGGCTGCCTTGAATATTAACCTTTCCCAATCTTTTTTCTTCAGGTTAAAACCATATGAGCATGCGCCCGACCATTCAAATACCTGGCGGCCCGTAGCCCTGAATTTCAGGTAGCCATTCACATCCAGAATGGAGTGGGTCCGCTTATACAATTCAGGCTCGTTCTGTTTCAGCCACTTAATTTTCGGGATTACATCCTTACCGGTAATCTCAACCCCGATAAGCTTCTCAAATACCTTTTTACCACCCAGAAGATTCATGAGTGAGCGGGCCTGCTCCTCGGCCCTGCCGTCCACCCATGTGATATTGTTTCTCAAAGTGTTTCCTTCCCTGTCGAGGGGTATGATGCCCATGGCCTGGGTGGAAAATACAATTCCCAGGATATGTTCCGGCTTGAGGCCGGATTCAGCCATGATGGCCAGGGTGTTTGTTACCGAGCCCTTCCAGTAATCGTCCGGATCCTGTTCCACCCAGCCGGGATTTGGATAGGTGAAACCATAGTCCGAGGTGGCATGCGCAAGAACCTCGCCCCGGGCGGAGACCAGTGCACTCTTCACGCTGGAAGTTCCCACATCATGGGCGATCACATA
>JAOZLK010000400.1 GCA_029934875.1 Bacteroidales bacterium
CCAGGCTTATGCTCCCGGCCAGTACACGGCCAAAATTGTGATCCGTATGGTTTCCGCCTATCTCAGTCCGGCCGGGTGTGCTGAAAAAATGTTCCTCCTGCTCCCCGAATTTATCCCTGAATAATCCGGCCAACTCTTCATACCTGCTGCGTTGCTGCTCCAGTACCACCGGGCCTGTTCCATACATCTTCTCAAATAGTGGATTCAATTGTGAAATCTCCATAGTCATATCCTGCTTAATGAATTTATAGTGATGCAGCATAGCTGCTGTCGAATTTAGTGAATGTTCCGCTTATGCGCAATTAAGAACTCAGACAATTAATATGTGGCAAAGGGTCGTCTAATTGGTGCTAAAGATTCCTTCTATCTCCACCAGTAGATCCTCCCGGCAAATATCAGACTCCAGGAAAAGAAAGGACTTGGAGTTAAGCATGGACTTGCAAACCGCCTCTACCTTTGGGAAATCTTCCTGGCGCTTCACATAAATTCTCAGGTGAGAAAACTCGATGGTACGAACATCAAACCTGACACCCAGTTCGCGCTGGTTCTCCCGGGAAAAGAGTTCGAAAATATTCTCAATGGTTGTGATGGTCTGTTTCTCCACATCATCGGGATGGAGGGTAAGTTCACCTACAATGGAGGCGGTTCCCGAAACATACATGTTACATGCTCCATCAAGGACCACCATCTTCCCCCGCTCAAATTTCGGAGTGCACTTCTCACCCATAATTCCGGTGACTTTGCCCACAAGGACCTGCTTGGAATACTGATGAGCATCAATCTGCCGGGGATTCCTGATTGGCTTGACCTCTACCCGATCCGAATCTGACACTGCAATAAAACCAATGATCACCCCGCCAGTGGTCATCCCGATACCGGTGGCTGCAGGATAACCCATTGGAAAGGCTTCCGGATCGTAATATTTGGCTCGTACATCATTAAATACCTGGTAATTCTGGGTGGCCCTGGCAGGGTCCTCAAGGTGAGCAATATCCTCCACATAATTCCATTGCCTGATGATGTGGCTTATGCTAAGTCCCTCCCGCTTCAATATATCCACAGCACTTTCAAATGCTTTCTCCGCCGACTCCTGTATACTATCACCGGCGCCCCCCATGAGTCCTGTTGCATGGACTACTTTGAAGTTGCCATGATTAACCAGTGTATAGCTGAGAGCTCCGGCAGACTTATAGATAATTTCTTTGCCTTTGGACGCCCGCGTACAGATCAGCTCAAGCACAATTTCACTTCCACGGGCAGGACTCTGCGCCACAATACTCGTGGCAGGAATCATTTCGCCACAACATTTTGAAACCTTCTCCATGATTAGTAACGAACGCTTGTCATACTCTTCGCGAGATTTTGCTGAGATGAAAAATGTCTGCTGGGTAACAAAGTAGCGGGCTTCTCCTTCGGGGATTATAAAACCTGAGAGCTGTTCAATGCAATTCTCAACCTGCTTGGTAAAAGATTTGCCCCCGGTAGGTTTAAAAGACTCGAAAGCCAAGCCTGCATTTAAGTGCTCACCACTCGTCACAATTATCTGTTCAACCATATTCTAAACAACCCGGGGTTTGAAATAATGGCAACAAATATAGCCATTTAGCTCAAATTCGGAAAACTCTAAAAAAAACTGATATTTAGTCGGAAGCAGGGGTCATCCGGGAAAGTCTTACCAGCATCTGCTTTGAGAAGGGGCTTACCGGCCCCATCTCCTTCGAAACTGGGAAACAGAAGAAATGCCGCCAGAATCATCCGGATCGTGAATGGTAAGTCGGTTCTCGCTGATTAATCAGCTCACATTCAAAAGAAACTTCTATTTTTGTGTTGAAATGCAAATTATTGCTATTCGCATTTTCTTCTAAAATATCTGAATATGATTCAATACCACGAAGCCCTTGAGCTCATCAGGTCTCATGCCCTCATCGGGAGCACCGAAACAGTTGACCTGCCCGGGGCACGCCAGCGAGTACTGGCGGAAGATAGCTGCTATGACACGAACATTCCACCCTTCAACAAGTCTGCTATGGATGGATACGCGTGTCGTGCAGCCGATATTGGTAATGAATTAAACATCCTGGAAACCATATATGCGGGAAGTATCCCGGCACACAGAATTGGTATCAATGAGTGCTCAAAGATCATGACAGGGGCCGTTGTTCCGGAAGGGGCCGATTGTGTATATATAGTGGAGGATGCTAAACTGACCGAAAAAAATAAGGTGCTTTGTAGTAAGCCTGAAAGCGCCACCAATATCTGCTATGAGGGTGAGGATGCAAAAAAAGGAGATATAGCTCTGAAAAAGCATACCCTGGTTAGCTCCAGGCATATCCCATTGCTTGCCGGGGCTGGCGTGTCTTCACCATCGGTATTCTGTCGACCCCTGGTTTCAGTATTTGCAACCGGTTCGGAACTGGTGGAGCCGGAGAACAAGCCCCTGCCCCACCAGATCAGGAATTCCAATGCCTACCAGATGATCTCTCAACTGGATGCTTTGGGTATCAAGGGCGAATACCTGGGAATCATCAGGGATGATAAAAAGCTGACAGAAAAAAGGATATCTGAAGCATTTGAGAAGAGTGATTTAGTCCTGCTCACCGGGGGAGTATCAGCGGGTGATTCTGATTATGTACCCGATGTTTTGGAAGACCTGGCCTTTGAGATGATTTTGACCCGAAGCGCCATTCAACCAGGCAAACCCATCATTTTTGCCAGAAGGGATAAACAGTATTGTTTTGGCCTGTCAGGAAATCCAGTCTCGTCCTTCATTCAATTCGAACTTTACGTCAAACCCTTTATTTACAGCCTCATGGGACATCATTATCAATCCCCGGTTTCAGAGGCTATATTGGACAGGGACCTGAAGCGTTCAAAGGCCGACCGACTGAAATTTGTTCCTGCCCTGCTGAATAGAAAAAATGAAGCCATTCCACTGGAGTTTCACGGATCGGCGCATATCGATGCACTCAGTGATGCCTCATGTCTGATTGAAATACCCATTGGCACTTTCAAAATAAAAAAAGGAGAAACCATTCATGTTAGACCGCTATAACAGGAACATTCACTACCTGAGGATATCGGTCACCGACCGCTGCAACCTGAGGTGCACCTATTGCATGCCGGGGGAGGGTATTACACTTATCGATAAAAAGGATATTCTCACCCTGGAAGAAATTGTTGATGTGGTGACTACCGGAGCCAGCAAGTTCGGGATCAGAAAAATCCGTTTCACCGGTGGTGAGCCCCTGGTCCGAAAAGGAATTGTGGAGCTGGTGGAAAAGGTCAGTTCCATAGATGGGATTGAGGAGACCAGCATGACTACCAATGGCATTTTATTGACTGAGTATGCTGCTGCATTGAAAAAGGCAGGTTTAAAAAGAGTGAATATCAGCCTGGACACCTTGTCGCCCGTGAAATTCAGCACCATTACCAGGGGGGGGGACGTAGAAAAAGTTAAGGACGGGATCATAGCAGCCAGGGAGGCCGGCCTGACACCCGTCAAAATCAATGTGGTTAAAACAGAGGTTCTTGATCAGGAAGAGCTAGAGGCCTTAAAAAGCTATTGCGAGCATAATAAGCTGGAGATTCGTTACATCAATCAGATGGACCTTAAGACTGGCACCTTTTCGAAAGTTGAAGGAGGAAGTAGCGGACATTGTGCTTCGTGCAATAGGTTGCGCCTTATGTCCAACGGAAATATCAAACCCTGCCTATTCGGCAACCATGGATTTAACATCCGCGAATTTGGCATCGAAGAAGCATTTAAGCTGGCTCTTGACCATAAGCCACTTAAAGGTAAAATCAACGATAACCACCAATTTTATAACATAGGAGGATAGAGAAATGGAACTGTCGCATGTAAACCAGGATGGAAAGGCTAATATGGTGGACGTCTCGGAAAAACCGGAACAAACCAGAACCGCCCGGGCTGAAGGATTCATTGCCCTGCAGGTGGAAACCCTGCAAAAGGTCAAAGAAAACACCATGAAGAAGGGGGATGTAATTTCGACCGCAAGGATAGCAGGAATCATGGCCGCTAAGCAAACCCACCTGCTTGTTCCGCTCTGTCACCCCCTGCCCATTTCAAAAATTGAGGTGGATCTTGAGATGAAAGACATGGGGATAAGCGCCTCTGCGACGGTTAGGTGTGTTGGCAAAACCGGTGTTGAGATGGAAGCTCTTACGGCAGTCCAGGTGACCCTTCTATGCATATACGACATGTGTAAGGCTATTGATAAACAGATGGTAATGGAGAATATTCACCTTGTGGAAAAAACAAAGCAATGATGATGGAAGAGAGGGGGTCCTTTAAGGTAATATCACTCAACAGCTCCGAAAAGAAGGGAACCATAAAAATCCCGGTGGACCAGGCAGAAATTACCCTGAACGGTATGGCCGGTGATTCACATGCCGGGAACTGGCACAGGCAGATCAGTCTCCTGGGCACTGAAAGTTACGAAAAAACAAGCGCACAAAGTGGTCTGAAGCTCGCCCATGGTTCATTTGCCGAGAATATAACTACCGAAGGAATGATCCTGCATGAAGCGAAGATATTAGACCGCCTGGAGCATGAAGAGGTCATCCTGGAAATCACACAGATTGGAAAAAAATGCCATAAAGGATGTGAGATCCAAAAACAGATCGGAGACTGTGTCATGCCCCTTGAAGGGATTTTCTGCAGGGTGATCAGGGGTGGTTCTCTGAAAAAAGGAATGACTTTCATTCATAATCCCCGGGAAATAAAAGTCCACATCATTACCCTGAGCGATAGGGCCTACGCAGGAGAATATACCGACAGAAGCGGTCCCAGGGCAGAAGAGATCATGACAAATTTCTTTAAGGAAAGTGGAAGACACTTTTCTGTGACCCGT
>JAOZLK010000401.1 GCA_029934875.1 Bacteroidales bacterium
TGAAATTCTGCCTTCCTTCTGGAGCGATAATTACCTCTCCCTGCTTCCCGGAGAACAAAAGTCGGTCCGGGTCCGCATTGCCACCGATATGCTACCTGAAAATATTGAGCTGAGCTGGAAGGCCTTTAATATGAATAGTCCCAAATCCCTTACCCTCAAATAAACAGATCCAATGAAAAGAACAAGAATTAAAACCAAGCTGGCAGTTATACTTCTGCTTGCAGCCATGTCCTTCCAAAGCTGTACCTCACTGGTGAATCAATGCACCGACCCTGAAGCCTCTACGGAGACCATTAAGCTCTTCAATAATCTGATGGAGCTGTCAAAAAATCACACCCTGTTCGGACACCAGGATGATCCGGCCTACGGCATTGGCTGGGCCTACGAGGAGGGTAAATCGGACTGTAAACTTACGACTGGCTCCTATCCAGCGGTATATGGATGGGAACTGGGCGGACTGGAGCTTGGAAACCCGGCAAACCTGGATGATGTACCCTTTGATACCATGCGTAAACTGATTATTGAAAGCTATCTGCGGGGTGGGGTGACCACCATCAGCTGGCATGAGTACAGTCCCGTGTCCGGCAAGGATTCATGGGCAGATACGAAAGATACTGTGAACAAGACGGTAGAGGCCATTATTCCCGGCGGTTCGCACCATGAAGTTTATAAGCAGCACCTGGACAAGGTGGCCGATTTCCTCCACTCACTGAAAACAAGCGACGGAACCATGATCCCGGTTATTTTCAGACCACTGCACGAAAATATGGGCTCCTGGTTCTGGTGGGGAGAAGGGCATTGTAGTGCTGATCAGTACAAAACACTGTTCCGGTTTACCGTAGATTATCTGAAAACAGAAAAAGGAGTTCATCATGCACTTTACTGCTACGCTCCCAATGGCGGATTCGCGACCGAGGAAGACTACCTAAAAAGATATCCTGGTGACGAATATGTGGATATCCTGGCCTTTGATGAATACCGGATTAAATCCGGAGAAAAAAGCGGGAAATCAGCCATCCGAAGTATGGAGGTCCTGGCCGATATGGCTGCAGTAAGAAATAAATTATACGCCTTCAGCGAAACCGGCGACTACGGATTAAAAACCGGGAATTGGTTTACAGCTCACCTCCTCCCAATCATCAATGCCAATGAAAAAACCAGGGGCATTAGCTATGTCCTGGTCTGGAGAAATGAGGAGCGCCAGGTGGATCACTTCTTCGTTCCCTATGAAGGGCATGAACAGGCAGCCGATTTTAAGAAATTCAGAGAGCACGATCTGATTCTATTTGAAGATGACCTGCCCCTGAATCTGTACAGGTAGTTGTGAATGAAGGCCTAATTTAAGCGATAACTTACAAAGGCCAGGTGCTCACTGTCGGGCGACCAGGAGGGAACATTTATAGTGCCCTGCCCACCGAAAAGCTTGGCCATCACCCTAACCTCCCCGGTTTCCAGGTTCATGATGCGCAGCATAACATCCTTATTGGGCGGATGAGATGCCGCCGGGACGTCGGTCCCGAAGCTCACATAGACAATCCAGCGGCCATCGGGCGATGGATGTGCGAACCAGTCATTGTATTCATCGGTGGTGACCTGCTCCTGCTCACTGCCGTCGGCCTTCATTCTCCAGATTTGCATGCTACCTGTACGCACTGAATTGAAATAAATATGGCGTCCATCCGGTGAATAATCGGGCCCATCGTCCAATCCTTCCGCAGTGCTTAATCGCGTCTCCTTTCCGCCTGCAACCGGAATGGTGTAAACATCATAATTACCATTCCGCTCTGCACAGTATGTCAGGGTCTTTCCATCTGGCGACCAGCCGTGCCAGTAAGAGGGGCCAAGACTGGTAACTCTTTTTGGATCACCGCCCTCAATGGGCAGGGTGTAGATCAATGAATGTCCGCTTTCTGTCTGATCACTGATGACCAGTTGCCTTCCATCAGGTGAGATGCCATGATCGTTGTTAATCCGGCTGGCAAAGCCTGTTGGAATCATGCTCGGATTTCCACCTGATACCGGGATTGTATATAGTTTCCCTCCGGAGTTATAGATCAGATTCTTACCATCAGGCGTCCAATTTGGAGCCTCAATATGACTGCGGATATGGTAGACAACCCTCCTGTCAAAGGATGAGACGGCTATGGTTTCCAGGGTACTTTCAATGCGCTTCAATGAATCGGGCTTTTGAACAAGTGCCTCAATCTTTACATTGGAAAATATGGCGGTTTCCATGGTATTGTTGTTATGGGCGCAAACACCCAGTCCGATGTAGAAAGGTTCTGAGAAAGGCAGTTTAAAGGTCCCCCCGGAAGATTCAAGCACTAAACCTTTCTTCGCCACCGACATGGAAATATAATCTCCGTGTTTTTCAATTCGCACCCTCTGGGGTGATGAAATATTAGACTGCACCTCCCTGGTCATTCCACCCTTCATATCCCTGTACTGAATGGAAGTAAGTCCATCACCATGGATGGCGGCATCCACGTAGGCAGCACTGGTATCAAGGCTTTGACGGATAATCAGGCAAGCCTTTCGGTGCGGATCAAGCCCTTCTCCCTCCCACTCAATATCTGCAGTTATGGAGACATCACCCCTGAGCTCCTTCCAAACATAGTGAAATTCATCACTGTCGAACCACATATTGGTCCCACTACCTGATACCGTGTATGAACTGTCGGAAGCATCAAAAAGAACCCATCCTGCTCTACCCACATTACCAATATCACCATGGCCTTGAAAAATTCCCAGGTCACTTTCATTCTTGCAGGCACTCAGAAGTAAAACCACGAGGCCAAGCAAATATATTATTCTTCTGTTTTTCATCTTCAGAATTTTGTTTCATGGAAAGATAAAGAAGTTTTTTATTAAGGAGTGAAATTATTTTTCCAGAGAGATCGGGTAATTCTATATATTTAACTTATTTTCAAACTCACATTAAAACCAATTCAATGAAAAGATCTTTCCTAGTATCAATAAGCCTTGTAATGAGTATGTTCCTGATGATTTCTGCAAGCGCTCAATCCATCAACAAACTCAGTAAAAAAGAAAAAAAAGCAGGATGGGTCCAGCTCTTTAATGGCCAGGATTTCGATGGCTGGCGCCAATGCAATGGTACTGAGATGCCTGCAAACTGGGTCATCGAGGACGATGCAATGAAGGTCTTTACCGGTGAAGGCAAAGAGCCCGGGAGAGGAGCCAATGGAGACATCCTTTTCGATAAAGTATTCGCAAATTTCGAATTATCCATCGACTGGAAGGCAAGCGAAATGGCCAACTCAGGGATCTTCTTTAACATCAGGGAAGTACCTGGAAAACCCATCTATTACGCTGCACCAGAGATACAGGTGCTTGATAATGTAGGGGCTACAGACAATAAAGTTGACAGTCACCTTGCCGGTTCACTCTATGATATGATTGCTGCAGATCCAAAGACCGTGAATCCAGCCGGGGAGTGGAACACGTTCGTGGTAAAGGTTCAGGACGGAAAGGTAAGCCACACCCAGAATGGTGTAAAGGTAGTTGAGTACACCCTGTGGACACCTGAGTGGGACGAGTTGGTTGCCAACAGCAAGTTCAAAAACTTCGAGGGATTTAGCGAAGGTATTTCAAAAGAGGGTTACATAGGGCTCCAGGATCATGGATATACTGTATGGTTCAGAAATATTAAAATCCGGGAGTTAGAGTAAGCCGGGTAAGCCAATGCAGTTTTGAGCTAAAGGCTCATCAAATGTTATAAAGATGTTAAATTAGGCCCGGCGCCTGAAGTTGGTATACTTCATGCAGTAGAAGCATAATCTTAACCACACAACATTCAGCATGACTGTTCCAGCCTGGCTTCTAATATGTGTACTTAGCCTAAGCTCTTTACCGGCGTTTTCGCAGGATCAGGAGATCCAGGGGAGAATTTTTGATGAATCCAACAACAAGCCCATCTCTTTTGTGCACGTTTACTCCCACGCTGCGAAAGGCGTAACCTCCGATGAAACAGGATTTTTCAGGTATCATATCAATGAGGCCCAGAGCTCTGACTCCCTGTATTTCTCATGCATTGGCTATGCTTCAGTAAGCGTAGCATTCAGTGATTTAGAGAAGCACAGACTGGACAGCATATTCCTGGCTCCCAGGCTGTTCCGGCTGGATGAGATTCATGTGGAATCAAAGAAAGGTAAAACTCCTAAATCGAAACAAATCATTAAAACAGCCATTGCTGCCATTCCGGAGAATCATCCCGCCTTCCCGGTCAAATACAAGGGATATTACAGGGAATATATAAAGCACGAGGAGGATAACATCAACCTCCTCGAAAGCATCATTGAGCTTAGTGATTCGGGAATAAACCACCAGGATAATTTTGCAGCCGGACTCCTGTTCAAACGTAGCAGTCCTGATTTCAAGATGAACCCGGGATTGATGAGGCCCTATGACAATGAAAATAAGTTCATCCCTTACCTGGCGGCCCCCAACACCACAGCCAACGAGCTGGTCCTGCTTCGTTCCCATGATCCGGTCAGGAATTTCGACCAGAACACGCTCTATCACATCGACAATCTTCAATCAAAGTTTATTAAGAACCATGAGTTCTTCCCCCCACAGCTTACCTACCTGGATGAGCTAGCCTATTATGCTATTTCCTTTATTGACAAAAAGCCCATAAAAAAGGGGGATAAAGAGCTGGTAACAGAAGGTACAATCTTCATTAATACAAGCGATTATGGTATAAAAAAACTTACTTATGCAGGATTTGCACGCGAGGGAGATAATTGGTTAAAATTGTTCGGCCTGAATCTTGAGTATGAGCTAAAGGAGCAGGATTATTACCTGAACTATCTCTCCTTCAACAACCTTTTCATGACCCGGAATTTTTCCAT
>JAOZLK010000402.1 GCA_029934875.1 Bacteroidales bacterium
AAAAGCGCTCACGGTACTTGAGAGGCGATATTTTATGAACCGCGTGGAATTGTTTGTAGAAATTTGACATCTGATTGAAACCTGTTAAATAGCAAACCTCACTCATACTGTGATGCCCGTCGATAATCATTCTGCAGGCATGGCCTATGCGGTATTCATTCAGAAAGCGAGAAAAGGTTTTCAGGGTTCTCTTTTTGAAATATTTACAAAAACCCGATGGAGAAAGGCTGGCCAGGTCGGCAATGGTTTTCAATTCTATTTTCTGATGATAGTTTTCAACCACATAGTGAAAAACTTTATCGAGTCTTTCATTGTCTGAGGATTTTGAAGGGACTTCATATTTTTTAGCAGACAGATAGGTAATGCTATTTGATTCGGCAATGATCCGGAGGATTTTAACAAGGAGGATCACCCTTTCGAAATCGTTTGAAGTTTCCATTATATTGATGAGAAAATTTTTAATCTCTCCTTTGTCATTCCCCTCGATAAACATCCCTCTTTTTGAATGAATCTTCAATAAATCAACTATACTCTTCATCCCGGGAAGGGCGAGAAATTTTTCTCCAAGGAAATCATCTTCGAACTTCAGCACAATCGCTTTTGCCAGTAAACTGGAATTCTTTTTAGAATATCTGTGATCATTCAGCCATGCGTGAGGAACCCCCGAACCAATGAGGGACAGGGTATCACCAGAGAAGGGTACAATACTTTCACCGACGTAACCTGTCCCGGATGTGTCAATGATAAGGATAATCTCCACCTTATCATGGTAGTGCCATTTTGAACTAAAGTTATTCACTTCGACATACTCAGTACTGAAAGAAAAGTCAATTTGTGAAAACACTTTTTCAATAACAGGCTTCATCAGGACATCTTTTATGTTCAGTAATCAATTGGCTAAAATAGTGGAATAAATGGAAAATCCTGATAAAGAGAAATATTTCTGTGCTTCATATATTGCAGTTGAAAAATATCAACCATGAAACAACTTACTTTTCTATTAGCAGCTTTGTTTATTTCTGTAACAGGCTATTCTCAAACAGGTTATACAGAGGACTTTGAATCAGATCCGGGCTGGACTTCCGAAGCTGAGTATTTTGTATCCCATCAAGGAACGATGGAGTATATCAAAGTGAAGAAAATCTCTGCATGGAGAGGTTATCAGATTGACCTTGGAGGGACTTATGACATCTCATCCAATCCTGTGTTGAATCTCGAAGTATTAACTGAGAAGCCCATTAAGCTGTTTGTTTACCTGGTGGATGCCGATGGTAAAAATACGACTCTGCCTCAAAGGATACTTAATATTGGAGAGTTTGTAAATGTCTGTTACGATTTTACAGGTGATACAAAGGTTGACCTGACCAGGATAAGCCATCTTATTTTTACTGTAAATGGTGATGCACTTACCTTTACCGGCGATCTCTGGTTTGATAATCTCAAGTTGGGAACCGATGCTGATCTTACAGCCAACCTGATGGCTAATCTTGGCGGACTTGGGAAAATTATCCACCATGCCGGTGCCGGTTCAGGATCACTCCTTGTTACAGATATTGAGAATTCAACAGGATTGAGTGTGGCAGGTGCAGAAGATCTGATCCAGAATGTAAATGTTTCTGCCATTGTACCCTACGATTATGGTAACAGCAGTATCATTGAGCCACCCAACAGTAATGGTAATGTTGTTGTTACCTACGACCTGGTCCCGGGAGGTTCTGGTTCACGCACACTTACTGTTACTGCTGCAGGAGATGCAGGGTATGCAGATAACTCTGTAAGTTTTGATATTGAAATAGAAGGCGATCAGGTTCCAACTATTGATCAGGCAGAAGATATTGAAGCCGGCACTGGTGTTTTTACAGAAGTAATGCTCACAGGAATTAGTGATGGCAACAGCACCGTAAATCAGGCACTCACCATATCAGCTGTCAGCGATGATCTTTCTGTAATTTCTGATGTTAACATAGCATATACAGAAGCTTATCATGCCGTGCTGTCCTTTACAGCATTAAGTGCGAAAATGGGAGTTGCTATCACTGTTACTGTGCAGGATAATGGAGCGATAAACAATTCAACTGAGATGGTTTTTCTTGCAGATGTTTACGCTGATTATAACAATGCACCTACCATTGACAAACCTGCGGCACAGTCAATACTTGAAGGTATCGGCGAGCAGAGTATATCCCTCGTGGGTATCTCCGACGGGGATGCAGGAGCTCAGAACTTGACTATCACCGCGCTAAGTTCAGATGATGCAGTGCTTGTTGGCGGAGATATTGTCATCACTTATTTTCAGGGTGAAGCAACAGCTGAATTTGTATATACTCCAATAGGAGTTGGGACAGCAAGTATTACAGTAACTCTTGCTGACGATGGTGATAACGGAAGCAACAATGGTGATGCCCAGACAGAAGTAGATTTTAATATTGAGGTACGGGCGCTTGCACCAACCGGTCATACTGTTCCAATGAGTGAATTTGACACAACGGGTATGGGTGCATCAGAGAGACTTGAGGTATTAGACTGGTCTTTAGATGGGAACCTTACTTCACAAAGTGGTACCCTGGGTACATTTCATGGGAAAGATAATGTTATTAAACTCGATCTGACAGGAAAAGGATGCTGGCATGGACTCTGGTATAAGTCGCCCGAGATCAATGTGGATAAGAACAGATATCTGAGCTATGATATCTATTTTGAAGGTTCTGATTTCTCTGGAGGAGCACAGACACATGCATATTTATGGGACGATGGTTGGGACAATAACCTGGATCGGAATGTAAATGGAGCACATAATCTCCGACAAACTGTTACAGAGGGTAGCTGGCATACCATCGCAATGGATTATTCTGTTCCGGGAGGAATGGATAATAAGAATGGTGAAGAGATCAATGCTGAGCGAATACATAAGATATTAATTAATTATGCCAGTTTCTTTGTCTGGCCATTTCCAACTGATGATGGAGCCGTCTATATTGCGAATATAAAGATAGGAAGTAAAGTGCCTGAGGAGTTGCTGCCTGAAGTGACCCCGGAATGTACAATCAATCCTGTGGCAGATAGAGTTCATACTGAGGAGCCGGGGGTACAGGAGATATTACTTACAGGAATCAGTGCCGGGGATGACGGAACCCTTACACCCTCGGTATCTGTTGTAAGTAACAATCCATCGTTCATTACACCTGTTGCTGATGACCTTGAGAACGGAAGCATGTTATTGTCCTATGAGCCGGCTGCAGGAGTTGATTCAGCTCTTGTTACAGTAACTATTTCAGCAACAGGATCAACGGATGCAGAGATCAGTTTTGAGATTGCTACAGTTACTGCCCAGACCGGTAGTGCCGTTGATGTGACCATTGATCTTTCACAGGAGTTTCAGACAATTCATGGTTTTGGCTCAATGCCACCACCTGAACACCTCGTTGATATGTTCCTTGATGATCTCGGTTCCACGGTTGTAAGAATTGGCATTCTCAATATGTTAGAACCTGTTAATGACAATAATGATCCTTTTGTTCTGAATCGTGATGGACTCAATTACGATGCTGTTGACTGGGACTATTACCGGCGGTTAAAAGCCAGTGGGGCGAAAACATTTATCCTGACTCTGTTTACACCACCTTTATGGATGAAAGATAACCTGAGCGAGAATTATTACATCCCTCAGGCTCCTGCATGGGGTGCTACTGATAACAAACTCTCTCGTTACTATTATGATGAATTTGCAGAGACATGCGTGGCTTATGTAAAGCTATTTAAGGAAGAGGCAGGTATAGAACTGGATGGTTTCAGTCTGCAAAACGAACCCTCTTTTAACGAACCTTATGGATCAGCCATTATTGATGCAGCACATTGGCCCGAACTTATTAATTTGGTTCACGCCCGATTTCAGTCAGAAGGTATTACTACACGGATTTTTGCACTTGAAGAGGTCCAGGAACATGCAGTACACAGCGGTATAGATGCGATTCAGGCTGATCCGACCGCAAACCAAAACACAGAGATAATTGCTATGCATGCTTATAAGGCCGATGGCATAACTCCTGAGTTTGCTGATATTGCAAAATGGGCAAGACTTCGAAGCAACTGCCAGGAAGGTGATTATCCAAAAGAGGTATGGATGACGGAGACTTCTTTTTATTATACCGACTGGGGAAATGCAATGTCTTATGCAACAACAATGCTTGCCGGACTTGAATATGCAGATGTTTCACTGTGGGCATGGATGAGTTTTACTAAAGGATATATTATAAATGGGAATCAACCCACAAACATCTATGCTGTCGCCAAACAGTTTTATAAGTTTATTGAGCCGGGTGCTCAGAGGGTAAGAACTACCAAACCTGAAGATACTGATGTGATGGTAAGTTCATACAGAAATACAGATGATACCCTTGCAATAGTGATTGTAAATAAGGCACTTGAGCCACGCTCCCTGAATGTAAATATTGCGAATGGGGATTTGCCGGCCGGATTTATTGTGCATCAGTCTATCCCTAACCAGATTTGTCAGCAAACAAATTATGTTGTATTTGGGGAGACAGTAGCGCTTCCAGCTATGAGTATTACAACATTGCAGGCTATTCCGGTGGAGAACTACACTTTGACTGTGAATAGCGGAACCGGTGGAGGAAGATATTCAGAAGGATATGAAGTAAGCATTGAAGCTGATACTCCTGCAAGTGGAATGACATTTGACAGATGGACTGGTGATACAGATGCTGTGGCGGATATCTTATCTTCTACAACAACCCTTACCATGCCTGCAAGTGATGTTGCACTTACCGGAACATACAAAGTGATAACTGGTATTGATCCCAACATCGGACAGGACCTTTCGATTTATCCA
>JAOZLK010000403.1 GCA_029934875.1 Bacteroidales bacterium
TGGGGAAGAAGAGCCACCACTCCGCCAAGATCATGCTTCAATAAATAGCCCGCCACCAGGAACTCAAAGGCCATGTTGTTGCCCGGGTTGCTACTGTAAAACCTCAAGAGTTTCCGATGAGGATCTTTAGTGCCCGCAAAGAAATCAACTGCCGGATTATTGGCCCGGAAAAATTTAATATCCTGATTATCACCAAGCAGATTGTTCTCAAGCATTGTATTGACATGATCACACCATTCTCTGTAAAGTCCGGATCCTGACAAAACCCGTAAGTATTTCAATGCTGCCTCTTCCCGGCCAATGGCTAAATATGACATGACAAGCTGCTTCAGCACTATGGGGTGCCTTACAAGCATCATCTGTGCTTCGGTGGCCCAGTGTCTTGCTTCGTTAGCAAATCCAAGATCGTAGTAAAATGCCGCGGTATGAACCGACACATAGCTCGAGCTAATCCCCTCAAGGAAAATTCCATTCTCAGCATATTTCTGGGGATAAGAAAACATCTTATCCAACAATTGTCCAGTCCCGTAAAGGGCTCTGTTGATTTCAAACTGCATCAGTGGATTGATAAATGAAGTCTCCTCGCTAAGTTGTAATACTTCATCCCAGTCCTCATTAAAGCTTGCTTCTATGATTGCATACCCATTATTTTCACTCTCTTGAATGCTGGTGAGAGTGGAATACACCAGCAAAGCAATTACTATAATGAGGCTGCTTCCCAAAAATAAAAGGGAATGCTTCACTCTGAATTTTGAAAGAACAAAATTTCCAATTGAAAAACCCAGAAGAAGCAAGAGAGGAGAAAAAAGGCTGATATAGAACCCCAGGGGAATCTCATCATATTGGGAAACCAAAAATGGCCCAAGGAATACCTGCTTAAGGCCGAGAGCAAGGTTGAATGGCATATAAAGCAGTGGGAGAGTCAATAAAGGCAGGGCCGAAAGCAGGTACAGATAGCGCTTCATATTAACTACCTGAATAATGATTAACTGCAGGAACACCAGGAGTCCAGGCACTCCTGCTATTATAAATACAAGAGTGGCTGCACTGAAATTACTTAGGGTCCTTACAAGCAGGTTCCGAGGCTTATAATAGTTATAGAGCACACCCAGAATCAATCCTGCAGCCACACTGGTAAGCAGTTCAAAAGGTAACCTGTAATAAGCAAACAGTACAATGAAGGGAATCAGTGATGCAATTAACAGGGGATAAAAAAGTGGGCGGCTGCTTTCTCTTCTGAAAACCGCTTTGAGTGAAATAAAGACAAGCACTACGAGCAAAGCCATCAATACATTCCCCCAAACAGGCCGGGTGGTAAATTCAAGGATCAGATCGGCCAGGAGGGTAGATACTCCACCAGGAATTTTCAATGAGTCACCGAATGAAAGAGGAATGGTCTGCTGCCAGGTATAGCTTAGCGAAACATCCACTCTATTCAAATAATAAAACAGGTATACCAGTACAAGAGCGAATCCGGAATAAGCTGCAAGTTTTATTATGGATATTTTCTTCATACAGACTTGCCTGTTTGGTACAGTTAATCGTGATTGTAATGCTCATCTCCTCCGGCCCCATCCGCAGGACTTGCCAGAACAGTAGCTCCAGAGGAAATGGAAACACTTGAAGCCTCATTGAAGGTGCTGGGTACTGGTTTCGTTTTTGCGTAGGAGAAAAATTTTCTTGGATTACGCTTCACCTTCCCGGATATAAATTCCGGCCTGTTGTAATTGTAGAGATAGTCCTTATAGAAATCCAGATCTTTCTGCGGCATCACAAATGCTTTGCCAGCAATTCCATTCTCATCGATATGACTGAACCAGACCTGGGAAAACCGCCCTTCGTCGCGTTTGCTTACAAACATGAGCCATGAACCATTTCGCGACCAGCTGGGATAACTTTCGGTGAATTCCGAATTCACGGGAGGCATGGTAATTTCACCCGTCTCCTTGTTGAAGAAGTAGATATTGGCTTCCTTATTGAAAATTGAAAAATAACCGTAATCCAATCCTATAAATGAGATAAAGTCACTGTTTGGTGATTCGCGCGGGTGCGTGATACTATGACCAAATTCCTTTGCCTTGATCAGCGTATCTAAGCTGCCAAACTCTCGTGTCTCTTTATCGTAAGCAATGTTCATCAGGTTATAAATCCTTGAGGTATAGGGCAAGGAATCCACATCCTTATCTGCGCAGATAAAATACAAACTTTGCCCATCGTTGGCCCAGTTTGGAAGGTTTTCAAGTTTCTCAGTGGCCAGCTCTGCAGGCCTGGTGATGCTGTTAGCCTTTACATCGTAAAGTACAATGTCTGAATATTTGTCAACCACATATAACAGCTTTCCAATCTGGGAATGGAAGGATTGGTTAATCTTATTTACCGAAAAGGCGATCACCTCTCCTTCAGGGTGCCATGATGCATATACCCCGGCTGCCCTGGTTTGGTCAGTTTTCGTATCAACAAAATGAATATTCTCCCGATCTGTCACAATTGTCCCCCCTCCAGGTCCGCGCATGTGGAACAATACCTGTTCCGGATCACCGCTGTTAAAGGTATGACAGTTCATACAATTTTTTCCTGTCAGCGTATTAACCATGATAGGAGTCTCCCTGAAGCTTTCAAGGGAGCGCTGGTAAATCCCCATTTCACCCCACAGTATATTTGCAGGAGCAATTTTTCTGAAAGCAAGGTAGGGATCAATATCATCATCCGAGATTTCATTTCTCGCAGGAACCAGGGCTTTCCACTTCTCCCCCCTGTTTTTTACATACACAGAAACCGTCAGGGCTCCCCCCCTGTCTTTATCCAGGATCCGCTTCCATGCTTTTAAGGGGAACTGGAAGCTCCCGGTCCGGCTTTTGACGCGGATACTATTGTTCCGGCTATTGGATATTTCAGCTAAAAACTGCTCACCCGGGTTTAAGACCTGGAAATTTAAGGGAGCTATATTAGGAGGTATGATCAGCGAGGTATAATCAGGGTATATTTCAAGGCTTTCATCAGACTGCTCATACCCCCCCGGACGAGACGGATTGCACCCCATTGCCAGGAAGAGCAGGATGAATGCTAAAAGGCTATTTTTTTGAAGCATAGGGACTGCTGAATAAAATATAATACCAGTAGGTGTTTTTGTATTTTGAAACCCTCTTCATCCTTTCGGCCTGGCTATCCACGTTTGCAATAAGCTTGCTGAAATCATTAAATCGCTCCAGGGTACTCTTACTTATGGAATAGTCGGTCAGAGATGAAAGGCTAGTCCCGGTTCTCGCCAGGTAGATCATCAAAGCTTCTTCAACGGCTATGGGAAATTTTTCGAAGCCCTGATTCCTGAACTCGGGAAGCAGGAATACAACAGCGCCAATGTTATGCTTCAACAAATAGCCTGCAAGCAGTAGCTCAAAGGCCATGTTATTGTCCTTGTTATAGCGATAGAAAAAAGCAAGCTTTTTAACCGGATCCTTTGTTCCTGCAAAAAAGTCTTTGTCCGGGTTATTGCTCCTGAAGAACCTGATGTCCGGATCCTCACCAGCTTCATTGTTCTTCAACATCATAAATACATGATCAGACCACTCCCGATAAAGCCTGGAACCCGACAATACCCTTAAATATGTTAATGCTGTCCCCTCCTGACCAATAGCTATATAGGACATTACCAGCTGCTTCAGTACAATGGGATGCCTTACCAGCACCATCTGCGCCTCGGTGGCCCAGTGCCTTGTTTCGTTGGCAAATCCAAGATCGTAATAAAAGGCTGCGGTGTGGATGGAAATCTGACTTGAGGCGAATCCATCGAGGAATATTCCGGTCTCCCCGAAGAGCTGAGGATACCTAAACATTTCATCCAGCAAAATCCCGGTCCCATTCAGAGCCCTGTTGACAATAAATTGCACAAGGTTATTGTAGGATGAAGCCTCCTTTGTAAGTTCGAACACTTTATCCCAATCCTTATCAAAACTTGCCTGCACAATGGCGTAGCCATTCTTCTCAGCTTCGTCGAAACTTGTATTTGTGGAATATCCCAGCACAACTAACACCATGACCAGGGCGACTGATGACACAAAAAGTGAGGGTTTCGGGGCAAGTTTTGAGAAGACGGAATTCAGTATCAGCAATCCCATAAGAAGCAGGAGTGGAGAAGTGAGACTGAAATAAAAAGCCCGTGGAATCTCATCGTACTCCGAAACCAAAAATGATCCAAGGTAGGCCTGTTTGACACTGACAGCAAGGTTAAATGGCAAATAGAGCAGGGGGAGGATCAATATGGGGATCAGGAAAATCAGATCTTTATATCTTCCCGAAAGGAGTGCCTGGATTATTAGCACCTGAAGCAGAACCGTGAGGCCCGGAATTCCGGCTACCACAAATACAAGAATGGCAGCAAGGAAACTACAAAGTAATCCAGGACCCAGCTTCCGTGGCAGGCAATAGGAATAGAGCACCCCCATTAATAATCCTGCGGCCACACTGGTAATCAGTTCAAATGGTAATCTATACTGTGAAAAGGAAAAAATAAAGGGGATCAGCGATGCAATTAAAAGAGGATAAAAAAGAGGCTTCCCGCTTTCTTTCCTGAAAATCGTTTTAAGTGAAAAGAAGACCACTGTTAAAAGCAGGGCAAATAAAATGCTCCCGAAAACTGGTCGGATTGTGGCTTCCAGCATCAGGTCTGCAAGGAGGGCTGATAATCCACCCGGGATCCTCAGGGACTCGGAGACTGAAATAGGGATGCTTTGCTGCCAGAAATAGGTCAGCGAAACATCCACCCTGTTCAAATAATAAAACAGGTATACCAATACAAGAGAGAATCCGGAATAAGCTGCCAGTTTTATCGGGGAAACTTTTTTCATACAC
>JAOZLK010000404.1 GCA_029934875.1 Bacteroidales bacterium
AGATTCAGCCCGGTCAACTGGTTATCACTGCAATTTAGTTTGCTTAGAATGGTGTTATTTGAAACATCAATACTTGTTAGATTGTTACCGCCGCAAGATAAATATTCCAAATCTGCATTTTTTGAAACATCAAGACTGTCTATGCGGTTATTGCTGCATTTCAAGGTCTTTAAAAGGGTATTTAATGAAACATCGAGACCCCTTAATTTATTACCACTGCAAGACAAATATTCCAGTTCTGTATTATTGGAAACATCAAGATTCTTAATCTGATTATTATTGCATGTCAATTTGCTTAAATACCTGTTTCTCGAAACATCAATCTCTATCAGATTACCTTTTCCTCCGGGATCTCCTTTAGAAAAATACGTTAGATCAAGGGTTCTGAGTTCTGTGCAAAACCTTACATCAATGTGTTCCAGCTTGCATCCTGTGGCAGCAAGGTATTTAAGATTGGTTTGATTCCATAACACCAGATTCTGTACTGGATGACAAGAGATGTCAAGGGAATCCAGATTTTTAAAAGCTTCTATACCCTTTACATTAAATATGCCGCTTTTCCCGGCATCCCCTTCATGAAATCCAACATTCAATGTAGTTACAGCATCCGCCTCACCGTAGCTTATCATTTTATCTTCGTTGGTATCCACTCCCTCATCAATAAGAGCATTTAGAAAGGCTGAATCTGGTATGCTCACAATTCTGGACGTGCATTCGGTGGTGAAATAGACATTTGGACTTCCAGTGATATCCAGTTGACCAATCATGTCAATTTCTTGAAAGGCATGATCCCATATACACACCTGGAACAGGGATGGCATATTGGATAACTTTAAATATCCCTCCGGAGAATAGTATAAGTAAGAAAATAGATTCTGATTCGAAGAAAAATCCAGGTTGGATAATTGATTCCCGGAACAATCCAGGGCATATAAATGAGGACATTTCGAAATTTCCAGGCGAGAAATCTGATTGTATGAGCAATTTAAAACAACCATGCTCTCGTTAAGGGATAAACTGCTTAATTGATTGTGGGAGCAATCCAAAAATCCGGGGGAGGAATACTCTATAAAGGCCAGGCTGTTTAACTGGTTATTCGAACAATCAACTTTACTCACGTAGGATATATTAGACAGATCCAGACTGCTTAACTTGTTATTGGAACAGTTCAGTTGATGAAGTGACTTATGCTCAGGAAAATCCAGGCTGGTCAACAGGTTATTAGCGCAATTCAGGCTCCCAAAATAAAAACTAACATCCGATACATCCAAACTGCTTAAACGGTTGCCCGAGCAGTTCAGATCGGCCTCCTTAAAACTGACCTTATAAAGAACCAGGCTGCTTAGAAGGTTCTCTGAGCAATTCAAGCTTCCGGAATTTTCAAAATCAATATTTGATAGGGTCAAACTGCTTAACAGGTTATTTGAGCAATTCAAAGAATTAAACTTCTGTAAATTATTGTTTGGTAGAAGCAGGATGGTCAGAAGATTACCTGAGCAATCGACATCATCAAAAGCAGAGTCTACAAAAGAAAGATCCAGCCTGCTTAGCTGGTTGTCAGAGCAATCCAATTGCTGTAAATTGATAAAGGCTTCAATCCCCGTTAAATCTGAAATTTGTCTTCCCTGCACATTTATCTCAGTTATCTGCTCTGCCTCAGCAAAGCTAATCAGGCCATCGCCATCGAAATCAATACCCAGTTCAATGAGTCCTTGTAAGAAGTTTGCATCAGGAATGTTTACAATTTTATAAAACGTACACGCTGTTGTGAAATAGACATTTGGACTTTCTGAAGTCTGAATATTAACAGGATCTGAATCGAAGTGTTCCCAGACACATACTTGCCTGAGTGAATTCATTTCGCCAATGTTCAAATTCCGAATTGAGTAATTATTCGTAAGGTCCAGACCGACAATTTTATTTGAATTACAGTGCAAAGTTTTTAATAAGGTATTATGAGAGACATCCAGCTTGGATAGCTGGTTATACCCGCATATTAATTTAGTCAGGGCTGGATTTTTAGAGAGATCCAAACTGCTTAAGGGGGTAAACCAGGTTGCCAGTTCAATTAATGAAGGATTATTTGAAACATCCAGACTGGTAAATCCGTTTTCGGCACAGTAAAGATATTCCAGTGCCCTGTTATTTGAAACATTCAAACTATCGATACCGGTAAGAGAACAGTTCAGATATTTTAAATGTGAATTTTTTGAAATATCAATGTAAATGGTAGGGTAGTTAAAGGAGCAATCGATGTATGTCAATTTAGTATTTTGGGAGAAATCCAGGTAAGAGACCTGATTATAAGTACAAGTGAAACTATCAAGATTAATAAATGCTTCCAAACCCGTTAAATGTCTGATCCCAAGTTGCCCGGTCCCACCCAGGTTGAGATCAAGGGTGGAAATTGCTTCTGCCTCTGCACGACTGATTTCCCCATCCTCATTGGTATCCACCCCCAGGTTAATAAGGGCATCCTTAAAAATAGGATCATGGATAAATACATTCTGGGAAAATAAGGGGCAAGCCACCAAAAGAATGGCTATCAAAATGAGTCCTCTTTGTTTCATGACATCTGGGGTTTAAAATTCACATAACAAGTTACGACCCCAGGAATCGAAATGTCTAACGCTTACGTTCCAAAAATTAACGGTATTGTTTCAAAATAGAGCTACTGGCTCTCAAGAAGACTGATCTCGCAGCCGGCGGTGATCATGGCTCCCAGTCCTCGTGGATCGTGGTCGAAGCGTTTTCGCCCGGCATAGAATTCCACATCATCGCCAATACCGGTGCCGCGGCAGATATCCACCACGGTGCCATCATCCTGAATTTTATTTTGCAGGGCAGACCAGGCTTTCAGGGCTTTCTCGCCATAGGCCTTCTTCAGCCATCCCATGCGTGCACCGCGGGCCATGCCCAGGGTGAACATGGCAGTACATGAACTTTCCTCCCAGGTTTCGGTGTGGTCCAGTACCTGGTGCCACATGCCCGAGGCATCCTGCAGGGAAGCAATGGCTGTCATGTGCTTGCGGTAGATATCCAGGATCTTTTTATAGACGGGATGCTTTTCTGGCAGGTAGAGCAGGGCCTCACTGGTGGCCCAGATGATCCAGCCATTGGCGCGTCCCCAGCGAACCGGGGTGTTCTCCTGCTGCTTGTCATACCAGCCATGAAAGTAAAGTCCGCTTTCAGCATCCACCAGGTACTTGTTAAACTGGATCACCTGGCGGGCCACTTCGTCGTAAAGTTTCGGATCTCCCTTGATCTCGGCCATGCGCAGCAGGAAGGGAAGCGACATGAAGAGGTCATCGGCCCATACCGTGGCAGGCTTTGGTTCGGGCCTGCTGAAGGTGAGATCTTCCAGCCTCTCCTGTCCCTTCATCACATATGCAAAATTCCGCTCCAGGAGGGGCATGTAGGACTTGGATTGCCGGTCCATCCGCTGCAGTTCGGCCAGGGGCAGGGCGGGTCCGCCCGAATCATCCAGCATGGTCATCCGGTTGATGCGGTGCAGGCTTCCGCGCATGGCCTGTAGATTAAAATATTGCCAGCGGAAATAGTCATCATTCTCAAGGATATTCGTTGCAAAGTTTTTTACAAAATCGAGGTAGACAGGATCGCCCGTGGCCTGGTGCAGGGAGAGGATCGCCAGCATGGTACCCCCGTTGGCATAGTGCCAGTCGGCATAGGGATCGCGCGTATAGGAGTTTGTTTCAGCTACCACCAGTTGGCGCAGCAGGGGAGTCTCCTCCAGTTGCCAGGTCATCGTTTTCTTTCCGGCCATAAAGTGATCCTGGAAAGCATCCTCCGGAGGGAAGGCCTGTTTCATCCCGCTTCCCCCGGCAGAATCCCCATTCTCAGCTGTTGGGGTCCAGGGCCCGCAGGTGAGCCAGTGGCTATTTGCAGTTTCCGGGGTCGCAGGCAGGGCATTTACCTGCAGCAGTTTTTCGTCCATTTCATTCACGGGCAGGACCACCACCGTACTGGCTTTTTTTCCGGTGGCACACTTAACCAGCAGGGTGTTCTTCCCCTTCTTCCACAGCACCGGAATCTTTTCACCAAAACTGTAGCGGTTGTAGGTGTACTCCTTGAGCTCCACAGCATTGGAAGATCCACGGAAAAGCTCCTTGCCGTTGAGGAAGAGGGCGAGCTCACCAGAGAAGGCCAGCCCCAGGTAGCCCTTTGTTTCTTCATCTGCCTGTAAAACAGCCCTGGCAAAGCTCACACTTTCTGCATCCTGGTTCGTAAAAGCATCCTGCTTCATGGAGAAGCGTATGATCCCGGCATTATAAGTCATGGGATGCATTTCATACTCAAAGCTGGTCTCCCGGATCACCTTGTCGGCAATGCGTCGTGAGGTTTCAAGTGCACTCTCCTGTGCACTTTCCTGTCCGCTTGCCAGCGGGGAGCATAAGCCCAGGAAGCATAACACCAGTGTATGCATAAGACCCGTTTTCCTATTTTGATTGGAGCTTTTCATTTTCCTTATCTCTTAAGTGTGATGTCGATCTCAGATGCCCAGGAGGTCAGACTTTGTCCGCTGTGGGAACTGGGCCAGTGATTTACTTTCAGATTTAACCGGCTTCGGTGGCCGGCATTGAGTTCTGCAAGCCCTTTGCCTGCAAGCCTGAGCAGGTAGCCATCCTTTGAAAGTTTTTTATTATCCAGGGGAAGCTCCAGGGTTCCGTTTGAGATGCTGAAGCCGGCCTCTTCCAGGGAGCTTGCATTCATGGGCAGGGAGAACCAGAGCTGAACTTCTTTTTCATTCACTTTCATACGGGTAATCCGGGGCAATTCGTGGTAGGGAACAATATCCTCAGGTTCCATGTAGCGGAAGGGAAGGCCTTC
>JAOZLK010000040.1 GCA_029934875.1 Bacteroidales bacterium
ACGAGGACAATGTACATACTGTCTGTTTTTTGATGTCGGATGGCGATAACTACGATTGGCTGTTAAAAGAATTTGCTACAGATGAAAAATGGTATGGCAGTCTTAACAGAGGTGAAGTAAGTATAGGGTGGACAGTATCGCCCGCCATGTGCGAATTGGCACCAACGATATTAAAATATCTATACGATTCGGCAGCAAATAATACCATTGCAAAAGACTTTTTTGTTGGAAGCTCGTCCGGATTAGGCTATATGTACCCCAATGAATTTCCGAACCTGCAGGCATCAACAGATCTTTTAAATAATTACATGGAAAAGTCTGATCTCAACATTATTAATATAATTGGAACGAACTACAATGATGCCTATATGGCCCCATACCTTCAGCAAAGTAACATTGATGCTGTTTTTTACTACAATTACGACAACTATTCCGGCTTAGGAGGTAATATTTATTGGCTTAATAATAAACCTGTAATTGGTGCACGTTATAATTTTTGGGAAGGTTTTGAAACGGTTCAAAGTTTAGCCGCCAAGCTGAATAAGCTGCCTGCTGATGCAAATTCCGAAAGCGCTTATAGTTTAATTGCAGTACATGCATGGACACGAACTGTTGATGATATTATTGCCTGTACTAAATTACTCGATGATGATGTAATCGTGGTAACACCTGATGAATTTGTTAAGCGCATTCAAAGCAAAATGGGGCCTAACAGTTTGCAAAACAATTTACATGGCAGCAATTTCAATATTTATCCAAACCCTGCATCCAATGGCAGTATACATATTAATGGGGATTTAAGGACGAACGATATAATTGAAATTACAGGTTTGGATAGCAAAGTAATTTATAAAGAAACTGTAAAAAACAATCAAAAAGATTATCAGATAAAACTAAATGATAATACAAGTGAGGGCTTATATATAGTTGTTATAAGCAGAGATAGTGAAGCTACTTCGAAAAAAATTATTGTTGAGAATATCAACTAGTTATTACTATGAAACAAGGCATTTTAGTATTGGTGATTTTTCTTTATTCAAGCCAGGCACAGATCAATGGTCAACAGGAGCTTAATAAGCCTGAACTAATGCCAGGTATGCAAACTCATCAAATGATAGAGGGTGAGATGCATTTAAACTATTTATTGTACTTACCCGATAATTACGATCCGGATAAAGAAGATGGTTTTCCATGCATATTGTTTTTGCACGGAGCCGGTGAGCGAGGTGACAGTTTGGATGCTGTAACTGCATGGGGACCACCCAGGATTGTCCGGGGGGGAAAGGGTCTTCCATTTATCATTATCTCTCCACAATGTCCAAAAAATGAATGGTGGACATCCATGTTATATCCTTTAAAAAGTTTGCTTGATGAATCAATAAATAATTATAATATTGACACTTCACGTGTTTATCTAACGGGCTTAAGCATGGGAGGATATGGAGCTTTTGCTCTATCCCAGGTATATCCTGACTATTTTGCTGCTGTAGCACCCATTTGCGGTGGGGGGACACCAAGTATGGTGAATTTTTCAAAACAGCCACCTACCTGGGTTTTTCATGGTGATCAGGATACAATCGTACCCATTGAAAGCTCACAAATAATGGTGGATGCCTTAAGAGCATCAGGTTGTGAAGTAAAATTTACCATTTATGAGGGAGTTGATCATTACTCATTTGGCAGGGCATATAATGAATCTGATCTTTTTGAGTGGTTCTTAGAACACAAAAAGACCGGGTCAATGCCTCATGGCATTCAATGAACTAATAATCTTTTAATAAAAAAAAATGAAAACAACAATTATTCTGATTTTAGGGTTTGTGTTTTTAGCAGGATGCAACACAATTTCGCAAGAAGAGAAGCAATTGGCCCATGAAATTAACAGCAATGAAAATTTCTCTTTAGTTAAAGAAAAAGCCAAAGCTGTGATAGCAACTGGATTCTCAGCGGGTGATGGATATGGTGAGATCTGGATTCGTGATTTCAACACATTTATGGAACTGACCATGGATGTAAATGACCACAAGATAATCACTGAGAAGCTATTAATTTTTTTTAATTTCCAGGGGGATGATGGTAATATCATAGATGCATATATACCCAAAGAAGGGATGATGGCAGGGGCATATGAATATATCTTTTCTGAACTTGAACCCGACCTGGCTGCGCATAAGAACACGGTGGAAACCGATCAGGAGTCGTCATTAATACAGGGTGTATACAAGTACGTTACAAAAAGTGGCCAAGAAGATTTTTTGAAAATTGATATTGATGGAAAAACAGTTGCTGAGCGAATGGAATTTGCGCTTGAATATCTTATAAACCACAGATATAATGAAGAATACGGCTTAATATGGGGAGGCACAACTGCCGATTGGGGTGATGTCCAACCTGAGCATGAATGGGGGGTATTTCTAACTGACGATACACATTATACCCTGGATATTTATGACAATGCCATGATGGTCATAGCAATAAAAAACTTCATTGAACTATTGCCTGAAGCTGCTGCAAAATGGTCCCCGGTATTAAAAAATGTTGAGGCTAATATCAGAGCGCATCTTTGGGATGCTGAGAATATGAAATTCCGCCCACATATTTATTTATCTGATTCTCCATTCCCAGATGGTTTTAATGAAGATGAAATATTTTATCATGGGGGAACAGCAGTGGCAATCGAAGCCGGATTACTAAGTACTGAGGAGATCAAAGTTTCATTGGAAACCATGATTGAAAACATGCATAAAACGGGTGCGGCAACGATCGGCTTAACAATGTATCCAGCCTATCCCGACGGATACTTCAAAAATAAAATATTATCCACTCCATATACTTACCAGAACGGAGGTGATTGGACATGGTTTGGTGGAAGAATGATCCAGCAACTGGTAATCAATGGCTTTATCAAGGAAGCCTATGAGCAAATTCTTCCATTTACCGACAGGGCCATTGCAAATGATGGTTTTTATGAGTGGTACACAATAACTAATGAACCAAAAGGATCTGCCTCCTATCGTGGATCAGCAGGGGTGCTCTACAAAGCAATCCTCCTCCTGGAGGCCTGGGCAGCTGAATTGGAACAATGATGTTGAGATACAATAAACCATAAATATAAGAACAGATGAGACAAAGCATATTTTTAATGTTGATTATAGTATTTGGCCTTCAGTCATGTAAACAGGAGACTGAAAAATTCAACGGACTTGATCTGAACATGGGCAATCTCTACCGCATGTCGGATGCCCAATCCCGCTCCATCAGCCCCGAAAATTTTAGCGGCGAGAAGGGAAAAGGAGGAATGGCAACACTGGAAGAGGGAAATGCAGCCCATGCTGCCAGGGAACTCGGGCAGGGATGGAAAGTAAACCCATACATTTTTATTGAGCCGGGTGAAGAGTTTGTTCTCGCTGAAATAGAGGGTGAGGGAGCCATTCAGCACATCTGGATGACCCCTGCCTGTGATTTTCGACTCACCATCATCAGATTCTACTGGGACGATGAAGAGGAGCCCTCGGTGGAAGCACCTGTAGGCGATTTCTTTGCTGCAGGATGGGGAAACCAAAATGTACCATGGATTCAATCCCTTGCAGTCTGCACCAATCCCGGGAGCGGCCTTAACTGCTACTGGCAGATGCCCTTCCGTGAAAAATGCAGGATTACAATGGAGAACATTGATAGCAACAGGGCCGTGCTCTATTACCAGATTGATTACACCCTCACCGATGTTCCCGATGATGCAGCCTATTTCCATGCACAATTTAACAGGAGTCACCCCCTGCCTTCAAAAGAGGTCTATACTATTGTAGATGGGATTGAAGGAAAGGGGCAATATGTAGGCACCTACCTGGCCCACGGAGCGTACAGTGCTGGCTGGTGGGGAGAGGGAGAGATCAAATTCTTCATGGATGGAGATGCTGACTTCCCCACCATCAACGGAACCGGTGAGGAGGACTACTTTTGCGGATCGTACGGTTACGGTGAATTCAGGGATGAAAACGGAACCATGCAATACAATGCCTTCAGCACACCCTATACCGGGTTCCACTATTTTAAAGATAACCCGGAAGTATCTTATGAAACAAAAGTCGGGCAGTACAGATGGCATATCATGGATCCCATCCGTTTTGAGAGTGACCTGAAAGTAACGATTCAGAGTCTTGGCTGGCAAAGCGAAGGGCGCTACCTTCCGCTTCAGGATGATCTGGCATCGGTTGCATACTGGTACCAGCAGGAACCGCATAAACCCTTCCCGGATCTGCCTTCCAATGAGAAGCTGGTAATTAAGAAAGAGAATCCAAATCCAATGGAACAATAAACCTTGAAAATTTCCAATCTATGATGATGAATAAGGCTCTATTATTACTTGCAGCGGGAATGCTTCTATCCTGTACCAATACCGATAAGGCAATGGTGGATGATATCGATTACGTTTCAAGAGTAAATACGCTTATTGGAAGCGATTCGAAATTCAATCTGTCCAATGGAAATACCTATCCTGCCATTGCGCTGCCATGGGGCATGAACTTCTGGACCCCTCAAACCAGCAACATGGGGAACGGTTGGATCTATGCCTATGATGCAGATAAGATAAATGGTTTTAAACAGACCCATCAGGCAAGTAACTGGTTGTTGGATTATGGTTGTTTCTCCCTGATGCCGCTTACTGGCGAGCTGAAAACCAGTGAAGAGGAAAGAGCTTCGTGGTTCTCTCATAAATCGGAAGTTGCTAAGCCACACTACTACAGCGTGTATTTAGCCGATTATGATGTTACAACGGAAATTACACCCACAGAACGAGCCGTATCCTTTAGATTTACATTTCCCGATTCCGATTCTTCCTACATTCTTCTTGATGGATTTAACAAGGGGTCTGAAGTAAAAATTATTCCTGAAGAACGGAAAATCGTTGGCTACTCAAGGTATAATTCAGGAAGCGTTCCGGAGAATTTTCACAACTATTTCGTGGCCGTGTTTGATAAAGAATTTGAATACACTTCCACCTGGAATGGGAAGCAGGAAAATAGAAACAAGCTGCAGGAAGAGGGCAATCATGTGGGTGCTGTCGTTGGTTTTAAAACCAGCCGTGGTGAAAGGGTTCATGTGAAGATTGCCTCCTCCTTCATCAGTCCTGAGCAAGCCGAACTGAATCTTGAACGGGAAATTGGCAACAAGGACTTTGAGACCATCAAAAAGGAGGGCAAAGAGATATGGAATTCGGAGCTCTCCAGGATAAAAGTTGAAGGAGGCACTGATGCGCAACTTAACACCTTCTATTCCAGCCTCTACCGGGCATTGCTTTTCCCCAGGAAATTTTATGAGTTTGATGCACAGAATAAGATGGTCCACTACAGTCCGTATAACGGAGAGGTATTGCCAGGATATATGTTTACCGACAATGGTTTCTGGGACACCTTCAGGGCCGTATTTCCATTTTTCACATTGATGTACCCTTCCCTGAATTCAGATATTATGAAGGGCCTGGTAAATACTTATAAGGAGAGTGGCTGGTTGCCCGAATGGGCCACTCCCGGTCACCGCAACTGCATGGTGGGGTCAAACTCGGCTTCAATCATTGCTGACTCCTACCTGAAAGGAATTCGCGGGTATGACATCGACCTGCTCTATGAGGCACTCGTAAAAAACGTGAACGGATTCAATCCCTTTGTGCCCTCTGTGGGCCGATTGGGAGCTTCCTACTACAATGAACTGGGGTATATCCCCTATGATGTGGGCATCAATGAAAACGCTGCACGCACCCTGGAATATGCCTATGCTGATTTTTGTATGGCAGAACTGGCAAAGGAATTGGATCGACCGGAGGAAGAAATTCAGTTGTTTGAGCAAAGATCACAGAATTATAAGCACCTGTATGACCCTGAAAATCGTTTAATGCGCGGAAAAAATGAAGATGGAACTTTTCAATCCCCTTTTAACCCCCTGAAATGGGGCGATGCCTTTACTGAAGGAAACAGCCTTCATTATACCTGGTCTGTATTCCACGATATCGAAGGGCTGATCCAATTGATGGGAGGGGAAAAGTCCTTTGTCCAGATGCTGGATACCGTGTTCTCCATGCCGCCCGATTTTGACTGCTCTTACTACGGGTTCCCGATTCATGAAATCAGGGAGATGCAAATCGCCAACATGGGCAACTATGCGCATGGGAACCAACCGATCCAGCACATGACCTATCTCTATAATTTTGCAGGAGAGCCGTGGAAAACACAACAGCATGTTCGTGAGGTCATGGATAAGCTTTATCTTGACACGCCCGATGGGTATTGCGGAGATGAGGACAATGGTCAAACTTCAGCCTGGTACGTGTTCAGCGCAATGGGATTCTACCCGGTATGTCCCGGTTCGGGTCAATATGTGATGGGAGCACCTCTTTTTAAGAAAACCACACTCCAGCTTGAAAATGGTAACATATTTGAAATTAATGCCCCGGATAATTCCTCTGAAAACCTTTATATTAAGAGTGGATCACTTAATAGAAGAGCGTTTAATCAAAACTGGCTTGATCAAAAGACCATCACTAATGGAGGTGAATTATTTCTTGAAATGGATGAAGTCCCCAACAAAAAAAGAGGGATTAAGCAAGAGGATAAACCATTTTCAATGTTGCTTGCGAACTAACGTGCTATGAATAGCATAAAGCTTTAGTTATGAAAAATGTCCTGCTTATCAGTTTCCTGTTTATTACCATTGCACTTTCTGCTCAAAACAGCAGTTTGATTGTTTTAGGTGACCTGCACTACAACCTGCATAAGGATCACGATTTGAACTGGCTTGAATCTCAAGCAGGTAATCTTGTCCAGGAATCAGAAAGTTATTCAGATTACACAGATAAATACTGGGGGCCTTTTATGAAAAAAGTGCAAAAAAACGCACTTTCTGTCACCCCTCCGGTAAAAGCTATAATCCAGGTGGGTGACCTCTCCGAAGGGCTGGCAGGTTCAGTTGAGAAGGCAAGGCAGATGATGCATCATACCGTAAAAGCGATCGATTCGACACAGATGCCGGTTCCCTGGATCATTGCCAGGGGAAACCATGAAACTTATGGCCCCGGAGCGAATGAGGCTTTTCAGGAGTTTTTTGTGCCACTGTTCCGGGAACAGACCCAGAACCCGGAAATAAGCAATGCAAGTTATTCATATCATACAGGTAATGTTCAGATTACCTGTCTCGACCCCTGGGACGCGGATGTGGATATGGTGGCATTTCTTGAGAAAGAATTTTCAACTTCTAAATCGAAATACAAATTTGTTGCAATACACGAACCCGTAATTCCTGTTACCGGATACTGTTGGTACGCATTAAGACGAGATGAACAACAGCGTAACAAACTGTTGGAGCTTATTGCTAAACATAAAGCTATCGTATTAACAGGTCATCTGCACCGCTATTCAATCGTCAGCCGTAAAACAGCATTTGGCCCGGTTGTACAGGTAATGGTGGTTAGTGTGGTGAAAGACAGCAGTTATCAGCAACCTTTAAACACCATTACTGAATATGGGCCATCATTGATGGATGGTTTTACAGATTGGAAACCAGAAACCATTGAAACCAGGAAGTCAATTTTGCTAGAAGAATCAAAGCATGTTACTTTTTTTAAACAAACTGATCTCCCCGGTTATGCCATTATTAAGATTGATGACAATAGAGAGCGTATTCAACTTGAATATTATGCGGCATTTGGTAATAAACCCTACGATACTATTAATTTAACAGAGTTAATGCAACAATACTATTGATGAATTTCAATATAATACTAGCGTTCTTTGATTTTTTGATTTGAATTGAAAAGTTTATACTGCTCAAATTATCCTGACTAGATGAGAAATATCATAACCATAGGATGCCTGCTGCTTAGTATCTCTCTGACCGGGCAATCCCAGAGCCCGCAGGAGCAGGCGTATTATAAAGGTCAGAATGGTGTGCTCACCCGGGAGATAGCCTCCTGGTTTGACACTGCCCCTCCTGGCTATCATTCCACTGAAAGAGCCAATGCGCTCTACCTGGTCGATGCGATTACCCATTATCCTTTCCCGCATGATGATCACCTGAAGGAGATGTTTGCAAACAGGTACAAGAGGGCTCTGAAGGGAATTCGTGAAACAGAAGTCATTTCCGGTGCTGTTATATGGAACATCTATAACATGTCTTATGTGGTAAAAACTCCTGAAATTACGGTAGCTTTTGATATCATACGCCTGCCTGATTCATTAAAGAGAGAGGGTGAGGAGGAGCTTCATAAGCAGCTGGCCAAAGAGTTAACGGGGTTGTGCGATATCCTTTTTATCAGTCACATCCATCAGGATCATGCAGATCCGTTTGTCGCCAGGGAGTTCCTGCTACAGAATAAACAGGTGATCTCCCCTTCCAGTGTATTCAGAAATGAAGATTTCTATGAGAGGGTCTGCCATTTAGAGAGGGATGGTAAAAAAGTTCGCATGAAGGTTTCCTCAACAGGGTCTGAGATAGCACTGCGTATCTATCCGGGACACCAAGCTGTTTCAGCCGATGCGGCGGTAGAGAACAATTTTACAATCATCACTTTTCCAAACAACATTACGGTGGCCCATTCCGGAGATCAGAGCTGGGGTGATGATTTTGTATGGATCGATCAGATACACAAAGATCTGGATATCGATCTGCTTATGGTGAATACATGGACAGCAGAGCCTGACCGGGTAGTGGCGGGTCTGCAGCCAAACACAGTATTGCCGGGACATATCAATGAGATGTCACATACCATTCCCGGACGTATCCCTTACTGGAAAAGCTATCTTACCTGGCAAACAGCAGCGTGTGAAGTGATCCATCTCTTTTGGGGCGAATCATACAGCTATGGCATCAACAATGATTAAGCGGCACATTTTAATTAAATTATTTTCCAGTGAATAAAAATATCATATTTCCGACGCTTGCATTTGTGGCTCTTGGAGTACTTGTTTCATCATACAAGAGAAGCGATACTTCTCTAAAAGAGCCCAATGTAATCCTTATACTTACAGACGACCAGGGAAGTATTGATCTCAACTGCTATGGAGCCGAGGACCTTACAACTCCAAACCTGGACAAACTTGCATCAGAAGGGGTTCGTTTCACACAATTCTATGTGGGCAGTGCTATATGCTCAGCATCAAGGTCATGTTTACTTACAGGCAGAACCCCGCAAGCCGCAGGTGTGCCAGGCAATGTGCCTTCATTAAAAGGAAAACCAGGAATGCCCACCGAACAGGTAAGCATTGCAGAGCTGATGAAAAGCAATGGCTATACATGCGGTCATGTTGGAAAATGGCATTTAGGATATACTCCTGAAACCATGCCACTGGGACAGGGATTTGATTACTCCTTCGGACACATGGGGGGCTGTATTGATAATTATTCGCATTTTTTCTACTGGGCTGGTCCTAACAGACACGACTTATGGGAGAATGGAAAAGAGATTTACAGAGACGGCGCGTATTTTCCGAACCTTGTTGTTGAAAAGGCCAAAGCCTTTATAGATGATAATGAAGACAATCCCTTTTTTTTATACGTGGCGATGAATACTCCACACTACCCCTTACAAGCCACAAAAAAGTGGAGAGCGCATTATAAGGACCTTAAAATGCCACGAAGAGATTATGCCGGTTTTGTTTCGACTACTGATGAGAAAATTGGCGAAATCATAGATTATATTGACCATAAAGATTTAGCTGAGAATACAATTATCATTTACCTGTCAGACCACGGACATTCTTACGAGGAAAGGACCGGGAATGGAGGAGGAAATTCAGGTATCTACAGAGGGGGTAAGTTTTCCCTTTTCGAAGGTGGATTAAGGGTGCCTGCCATTATTCGCTGGAAAGGACAGATAGACAAAGGTATGGTTCGGGATCAGGTATGCCTGAGCCGGGACATATTGCCCACAATTGCCGACTATTGCAATATTAAAAATGTACCGGAAAGTGTAAGCGGAAAAAGTATTAAATCTACAATTTCAAGTAGCCATGAGGTACATAAAGATGAGGTGCTTTTATGGCAACTTGGAGAACAATGGGCTGTAAGAAAAGGTTCCTGGAAATTAGTTGGGAATCCTATGGACCCTTCACCACGAGGCAAAAACCTAAAAATGCCTGACGATCATCTTTTCCTGACAAATCTTGATAATGATGTAGCTGAAAAAATAAATGTAGCAAAACAGAATCAGGAAAAGCTTAATGAACTTATCAAATATTACCAGGAGTGGGAATACTCTAATGATGAATTTATAAATATAAATGATGAATAATACGATACTCAACATTCTCATACTTTCTGCCCTCACTTTCAATGTGTCAGGAAAGATCTCTTTGCCTTCAGTTTTTGCCGATCACATGGTCTTGCAACAGAATTCTGAAGTGGCCATCTGGGGATGGTCCGAACCGGGTGAAACAGTCAGGATTGTGACCAGCTGGAACCTCAATGACACGATAGTGGCAAAGGCCAACAACTTCTCTGCATGGAAAACAAGCCTTCAAACCACTTCTGCCGGAGGTCCGTATTCGATTGAGATCCTGGGAAGCAGCAACATTCAGCTAAGCAAGGTGATGATGGGTGAGGTGTGGGTCTGCAGCGGACAGTCGAACATGGAATGGAGTGCCAATATGGGCATTACAAATGCAGAAGAGGAAATTGCCATGGCCTCTTATCCGAACATCCGCATATTTCAGGTTCCAAAAATAGGGGCCGAATATCCCCAGCAGGATTGTAAAGCCTCCTGGGAGGCCTGTACCCCAGAGACCATGAGCGCAAGCAGTGCAGTAGGATATTTCTTTGGCCGGGAATTACATGAGAAACTTGATGTTCCAATCGGATTGATCGTAGCAGCCTGGGGAGGAACACCGGCTGAAGTCTGGATCGAGAAGAGCAGGATAGAAAATAATCCTGAATACACAGATTTCATGTACGGACAGCTTACAGACTGGTGGCCGAGTACTCCCGGCGCAAGCTACAACGGGATGATTGCACCCATCGCACCCTATGGAATTGCCGGAACCATCTGGTATCAGGGTGAATCGAACAGTGCTACGTACCAGGTCTATGCCTCACTTAAAAAGGCATTGATCGAAAACTGGCGTACAGACTTTGAAAGGGATTTTCCTTTCTATTTTGTTCAAATTGCACCCTGGGAATACGGAATTGACGGCAAGTCTGCCTATTTGCGGGAGCAACAGGAAATGGTGGCAAAATCGGTTCCCAATACCGGGATGGTAGTGATCTCTGACCTGGTAGACGATATCAAAGACATTCACCCGAAAAATAAACTGGATGTCGGGAAACGGCTGGCCGCTTACGCGCTTTCTGAAACCTACGCCCTGGATGAAGGGCCCTATAAAAGCCCTTCATTCCAGTCAGCGAGCATCGAAAAGAATAAAATGCGGCTCTCTTTCAATGATGTGCCAGGGGATCTGAAATGCATAGGAAAAAATCCTGCTAAATTCCTTGTTGCAGGAGAAGACCGGGTCTTTGTTACAGCAAAGGCCAGAATTGAAGGAAAATCAATCATGGTCTCTTCAAAGCAAGTCAAAAACCCGGTAGCTGTACGCTACTGTTTCGATAACACCTCGCTGCCTGATGTATTCAGCAGCGAAGGCCTTCCATTGGCACCTTTTCGGACAGATCAATGGTAAGCAGACGAGTCCCCTGATCACATCTGAACTTCTGCGGGTAAATTTTCACATCTTGTAATTACAAGTTATAATATTGTAGTATATTTGACTCATATTATACTAAATACATAACATGTTGTAATTACATTTCAAATAATGAAATTCTGGAAATTATTACTAGTCATACTTATAAATGCTTCTACACTTTTTTCACAGGATATAAATCTCCTGGAAAAATACAATGGAGATTTTGAGCTGGGGGCTGCATTTTGGAGATTTTTTGAAGTTCCAAACAGCATGGGAAGTTCCTGGGAAACTACTGATGATGCAATCAACGGTGATTGGGCCATGAAATTGATCTGGAATGCAGCGGATGGCACTGTGCAGGACCGGGGTTTTGACAATTGGACGGCCGGGGTGCCTGTCATTGGTGGAAATGACTACACCGTAAAGGCATATATGAAAAATGATCCGGGCTACACAGGGCTTTCAGTAGCTTTTACAGTTGGGTTTTTCAATTTTGAAGGAGGCGTTATCTCACAGATTGATCATAAGTATGCGTTGACCACCTCTTATACTGAGCATGGATTTACGCTTACCACCCCCGGGAATGCCACAACCTGCTGGATTGCATTTCGCTTGTTTGATGCAAGCAATCAACGCGTTGCAGGAACGATCTACCTTGATCATGTACGTTTGCTGGGAGATTCATCTGCTTCATTGGATCTATCTCCACGCGTAATGTCAACAAGTGTTCCCACTGAGGATGTGCCAATTGCCAGTATTGATGTGACTGAAGAACCTTATGGTGCAAAGAATGATGGATCAGCCGACGCTACTTCGGCCTTCCAGGATGCAATAAACCGGGCTACTCTTTCGGGCGGAGCTGTAGTTTACGTACCAGAGGGATCTTACCGCTTTGATGGTAAGCTATATATTCCGGAACGGGTGACATTGCGTGGGGAATGGACAAGCCCGGATGACGGGGGCGGCGTTCACGGTACGGTTCTGATGCCATATGCCGGGAAGGGTAGTGAAGAAGGAGATCCATTTATCAAGATGGGAACCGGGGCCGGAATTAAGAATTTATCCATCTGGTATCCCGATCAGTCCGCTCCTTCAGTGAATCCTTATCCATGGACAATTCATTGTACAGGTGTGAGTACCTCAGTAATTAACGTGACCCTGGTCAATTCCTATAATGGAATTAAGGTGGGGCCCGACCCTAACGCATTGCACTATCTGCGTAATGTATATGGCACACCATTAAACCAGGGCATCTGGTTATCACAGACCACCGACATCGGCAGAATAATGAATGTTCATTTTGAACCAAAATACTGGAGTGGATCGGGAATGGTGAACAGCCCTTCCGAGGACGCTGTATTAAGTTTCTTACAGAATAATGGCACTACAGGATTGCTTATGGGGCGCTCCGATTGGGAATATGTATATGATGTGTCATTTGTTGGTTATCAGACAGGAATAAAGTTATTCAGGTACAGTGACAGCGGTCCAAACGGGGTGATTTACGGATTGCGGATTGAAAAAAGCAACAAAGGGATTGATTTGCAAAGTACCAATATTATTGGCTGGGCAATCACCAATGCAAGCATAAGTGTTGAGGGCGATAATTCAGCTTGTGTCTGGGCAAGTGATCTGTTCAATTCAATTGTTCAGTTTAACTCTTGTGCCTTTGAAGGTAAGCAGGAATCAGCCATCAGATTCTCCGGAAACTCACTAGGCAGGCTAAGCTTTCAAAATTGCACTTTTGAAAATTGGGGACAGGGTGAAGATATTCCGGCTATAGATTGCAAAAAGGGCTCTGTATCTGTTCTTGGAACAACTTTTGGTATGGATAAACTTCATATTCGTTTAGGGGAGAGTGTAAGAAACACACAAATCCTGGACAATACTTTTCCAAGTGCCCTGAAAATAGATAACCAGAGCAGATACGAGGTGCTTATTTCACAGGAGCCTCTACATTTTACCAAGCAAGATGTTCCGCAGCATCCTTATGCAGCAGTACCTCGTCCGGCTAAAGACGATTTGTATGATGTAGTTGATTATGGAGCAATTGCGGACGGGTCTACAGACAATACCGGTGCATTCCAGTCAGCACTTGATGCTGCAGGGGCAAACGGTGGTGGTACCGTTTATATTCCGGCTGGTATGTACAGAATCAACAGTCATCTGCTGGTACCGGGCGGGGTCGAACTAAGGGGAATCTGGGATGTGCCCCATCATTCCATGAGTAAGGGAAGTGTTTTGCTGGCCTACGAGGGAAAGAATAACGCGGAGGGTATTCCTTTTATTTCCCTGGAATCCGGATCGGGAGCCAGGGGATTCACAGTCTGGTATCCCGAGCAGAGCTCAGAAAGCTTTTTCCCTTTCCCATGGAGTATTCAAACCCTTGGGGAAAATTGCTGGCTTAAAGATGTGACCCTGGGAAACACCTATCAGGGTGTTGATCTTGCCTCCTATCCAAGTGCCGGGCACGTGGTCAGTTACCTGGGCGCAGCACCTTTAAGAACAGGTATTTCTGTTGATAAATGCACAGGAGATGGCTGGATCGAAAATGTGCAGTTAAATCCTCATTACTGGGCACATACTTCAGGATATCCACAAGTTACACAACCTGACATCAATACCATTATTTCATACCAGCAGGGCCAGCTTGATGCTTTTAAAATAGCTACTGCAACAAGCGAGCATATCCTGGGGAATTTCGTTTTTGCAGCAAAACGTGGTTTTTACCTGGCTCCGGATAAGGGAAACTCCATCATTGATATTTTCCTTCACGGCACCGATGCAGGGAGTAACGCTGTTTTCCTGGAAAGCAATGCCGGATCGAAAATAAATTTTGTGAATACCCAACTCGTGCTGCTGGGCTCTGAGCAGAATGGAATTATTACTTCAGTTCCCGGATTTGGGGCAGATGTATCCTTTTACAATACCATTTCATGGGGAGGAGCGGGTCCTACCACCAACCTGGGTGGCACCGGGAATGTATTGATCCAGCAGTTGCATACCTTGAATGGTGTATTCAAACTAAACAGTGGAACGACCCGCCTTGAAAATATTTCAATATCCTCCTATCTTAATCCGCAGTATATGATTGGTGCCGATGTAAGTGCTCTAAAGCTTTTCGGAGCTTATGCGAGAAATGGTTTTATAGCTTATAACTATGGTGACAGAAGTGTTGTCGAGATGG
>JAOZLK010000405.1 GCA_029934875.1 Bacteroidales bacterium
ACAGAAAAAACAATGGAAGAAGGAGAAGGACCGGAGCTATACGGGAGTCTTCCACCTGGCAGACAGGCGCTTCGTACAACTGGCCGATGAGGAAACACCGGAAATACGCATCTCTGATAATACAGAGAGACTGCTGGCTTACTCCAATATTCCCTATGCCAGGGAGGTGACCTGGGATGGCCGATACTATGACTATTACCTGGTAGATCTGACATCCGGAAAGAAAAGCATGATACTTGAACACCAGGGACAGACAGTCAAACTCTCTCCGGATGGTCGGAAGCTTGTTTACTTTGCCGACAAACATTGGTATTTAATGGATGCTGTCACTATGGAAAGCCGCAATCTGACAGCAGGCCTGGATCTGCCTTTTGAAGATGAGGATTGGGATTATCCTGAAGAAGTTCCCGGATATGGGATTGGGGGCTGGCTTGACCAGTCATCGGGGGTCTTGATCTATGACAAATATGACATCTGGCTTTTCCCCACCGATGAAGGAGAGCCTCTTTGTCTTACCCGGGGCGCAGGTCGCGAAGAAAAATACCAGTACAGAATTAAGGTCCTCGACAAGGAAAAGAAGTACATCGATAGTGGTGAAACTCTTTTCCTTTCCGCCTACCACGACCTGAAAAAGCATACTGCACTCTGTTCTATGGAGGCCGGCAAAGCAGGCGTCAATATGATCTTCGAAGATGATAAAAAATACACCATCCTGGCCAGGGCAAGGGATGGGGATGAGATCCTGTTTACCCGCCAGTCCTACAATGAATTTCCCGATCTCTGGCTAAGTGACGAGAAATTTAAAAAAACCCTCCGCTTAACAGATGTGAATCCCCAGGTGGCAGATTTTGCATGGGGAAGTGCAAGCCTGGTTGACTGGCATTCGGTGGATGGAACACCACTCCAGGGCATCCTGATCCTGCCTGAAGATGCGGTACCGGGTAAGAAATTCCCGGTGCTGGTGTATTACTATCGTTTCTTTACCAATCGGCTCTACGACTTTAACCATGTAGCCATCAACCACAGACCCTGCTTCCCCTACTATGCCAGTAAGGGCTACGCCCTGTTTTTACCAGATATCAGGTTCGATATCGGGACCCCGGGCTACTCGGCCACCAAGTGCCTGGTACCGGGTGTACAGAAAATCATCGACATGGGAGTGGCCGATCCGGATGCTATCTGCCTGCACGGGCATTCCTGGAGCGGATACCAGACCGCCTTTGCCATTACGCAGACCGACATTTTCACCTGTGCCATCGCAGGGGCCCCGGTATCAAACATGAGCTCGGCCTACAGCGGGATAAGATGGGAAAGCGGACTGGCACGACAATTTCAGTATGAGAAGTCGCAGAGTCGAATCGGAGCCACACTCTGGGAAGCCAGGGATAAGTATATAGAAAATTCACCTGTCTTTTTTGCCGACCGTATCTCAACTCCCCTGCTCATCCAGTTCGGGGATGCCGATGGAGCTGTTCCCTGGTACCAGGGCATTGAACTCTACCTGGCCATGAGGCGCCTGGAGAAAGACTGCATTTTCCTCCAGTACAGAAGCGAGGGACATCATCTTAAAAAGTATGCCAACAAACTGGATTATACCATTAAATTTAACGAATACCTGGACCATTACCTCAAAGGTGAGCCTGCAGCCGATTGGATCAGGACCGGAGTACCCTATAAGGGCCAGTAATATGAACCTAAACTAAAAGCTATGTTTGTAACCATCGTGCATGTGAAAGTAAAGCCCGAATTCGTTGATGACTTCATCCGGGCATCAGAAAAGAACCATCTGCAGTCGGTGAAGGAGGCCGGGAATTTACGTTTCGACATCTTGCAGAAGGAAGCGGAGCCAGGCGAATTTGCCCTCTATGAAGCCTATGCCGATAAGGCCTCCTCGGCAGCCCATAAGCAAACCGCCCATTACCTGGAATGGAGGGAGACGGTGGCTTCATGGATGGCAGCACCCAGGGAGGGAATTCCCTACAAGGGCCTTATGCCATAGATTTTCCCGAAAATCCATGCAGCAGAACTTATATTTCCATAACTTTATTGGTCCTTCAAACCACTAAATGATTTTATCATGAAACGATTCCTTCTTGTCATTCTCCCCGCAGTGCTATGTATTAGTTGTAATTCACCTAAACCAGCCGGCAATCAGTCAGCTTCCTCCACGGAAGCGGAATATGCCCTCACCGAGCTATGGAAAACCGATACACTTTTGCTCACCTGTGAGTCGGTTCTTTATGATGCCAGCAGAGAAGTACTGTTTGTATCGTGCATTAATGGCGCTCCCGCTGAAAAAAACGGGAAGGGCTACATAGCCATGCTTGATGTGAACGGGAATGTAAAAAACCTGGAATGGGTATCCGGACTTGACGGCCCGAAGGGAATGGGCATTTTTGGTAAGCAGCTCTTTGTTGCGGACATCGACCAGCTGGTGGTGATCGACATCGAGAATGCCGAAGTTATAGAAAGGATTCCTGTGGGAGGAGCCACCTTCCTGAACGACATAGCCATTGATACCGATGGCACAGTCTATTTTACAGATTCCGATACGGGATGGATCTGGAAATACAAAGAGGGTAAAATGGAACTATGGATCACCGAGGGACTGGAAAGGCCCAATGGCCTCTACGTAGAGGAATCCAGGGTACTGCTAACCAGTTCCGGGAGTTCCGATCTGAAAGTAATCGATAAAGCCACCGGGGAATATAAAACTGTCACTACGGATATCGGGCACGGCGATGGAGTTGAATTCACCGGGAAGGAGGGGCATTACATTGTTAGCAGCTGGGCTGGTGAGATCTTCCTGGTCCTTCCCGACAACAGCAGGATTTCATTGCTAAAAACCTCGGATCAAAAGATCAATTCGGCCGATATAGGCTTCAACCAGGAGAAGCAGGTGGTTTATGTTCCCACCTTTTTCGATAATCGGGTAGTAGCCTACCAACTGTCCCATTGAAAAAAGTGGACTCGGGTATTAGAATTGCTCCTTCCCAAAGGTGCTCTCTGTCTTTTTCCGGGATTTGCCATTGCTGTTAAAGGCATAAGCAAGAGTGAGCTCGGCGATGGGTCCCTGTCGTAGGTATTCGGTCTCCTGGTAAAAAATCTGGACGCCGTCGGTGTCATAGGCGCGGGTATTTAAGCCAGTATTATTGGAACCTAGAAAATCCAGAACCTTCAGTGATAAGTTCCAACCCGACAGTTTCTCAGGTGTGAAGTTCAGGGCAGCATTTGCCAAATAGAAGAGTTCATTCATCCCCTGGGCGGTAACCGTGGCCGATTTCAGGTTGAAATCCATGGTAAACTTCAGGTAATCGGTCAGAATCACATTTAAGTTTCCTTTGAGGCTCCAGTTTGTACTGCTGTTGTTTTCCTGGTAGCCAAAAATATCGGCATCAATCCGGTAGTTGTACAGCGATCCCCCAAGGAACAACTTGGTCCTTGATCCAAACACCAGGTTTGTATTAAGTTCGGCACCCAGGGCTGTGGTGTTGCCCGAATTGGTGTAGGAACGAATCAATACATTCTCCTCCTGGTACACCGTATTCACGCGGAAGATGGCATTATAGGTTCCCCGGTAAAATCCGGTAAGGCTGATCTCCTGCTTACCCAGGTCCTGATCAAAAGTCAACTCCGCCAGGTTCAGGTATTCGGGCTGCAGGGCAGGATCACCCACCACGTACACTTCATAATGACGTCGGTAAAGGAAGGGTGCCATATTCTTTGTCGGGGGACGACTGATCCTCCTGCTGGCCGCCAGGGTGAGTTCATTCTCATCCGATAGCAGGTAGTTCACATGCAGGCTCGGGAACCAGTCCAGTTGATTGATTTCATAGCTGGGTTTGGTCTCCCGGTCGAATATACTGAAGTAGTCCGGATTCTCAATATTCAATAACTGGTCGGTATATTCCAGCCGCAATCCGGCCATCACACTGAGCTTCCCGGTGCTGACGGAGTAATCCACATACCCGGCATAAATACCCCGGCTCAGTTCGATGGCATTCTCAAGATCCTCATATGAACCCCAGGTGCCGCTTTCCACATTCAGGGTATCGTAGGTAAAGGGACCTGACTGGGACAGGAACTGGGGCTGTAAACCAATGCCGAGGAAATGACCGTCCGCCAGGTCTTTCTCAAATTCGATGGAGAATTTTATACCATTGAGCGGAGTATCATCGGCCTGCCTGAAATGTTCCTCCGGCGCACCCACCTGCTCTGTGGACGGATCGTAAGCAAAATTCTGATTGTCCAGTACCCGGCTCAAGCCCGAATGTTCATACAAAGCAGATAGCTTCAGGGTGGCCGTTTCATCAAATTCCTTCGAATAATCGAGGTTTGCCACATGGAAAATTCCGTAACGGTTGTCGGTATTCGGATTGTAGATCCAGTCCTCATCCACCGGAATCCCCTCTATTGGATTCTTATCCTGGTCGCCATAAAAATTATCATACACATAAAATGCCGATCGCCCTTCGGTTCGGTTTCCGTAATAGTAAGCCCCGGAGAAAGAGGATCCTCCTTCTGTGCTGTACTCAAAACCTGCATTTCCGGAATAGTTTTCATACCATTCGGGGCGTTCACCGCTGGCCACCATATGATAATAGGATCCGTTTTCCTGGAGCAGTCTTGCATCTCCCGTTCTTGCACCATTGACGTTCCGCTGGTTGTAGTAGAGCCCTCCGTAAAGAGAAAGGCGATCCTTCACATAAACCAGGTTCAGTCCTCCTCCGTAACGCTGGTCATTCATTTCATATCCACTGAGCAGATCCGTACTATTACCCCAGGGGGCTCCCCCAAGAAGCAGGTTTGCTGAAACTGAAAGCCCCTC
>JAOZLK010000406.1 GCA_029934875.1 Bacteroidales bacterium
GAGGCAGTGATTATGGTCATGGAAAAAATATACCGGAGCATACCACGGTATTTTATATTGCCTCGGGTCCGGATGCTATTGAGGGAGAGATCGAGGGAAACGTTGGCGTTGTGGATGTGGCAGTGACAGCCCTTTACCACCTGGGGATCCCTGCCAAAGTATCCTGGGATCTGGATGGCCGTGTATCAGGACTTTAGAACATAAAAAACTCCGATAAAATGGAAAAGAAACAATGGAACAGGCGGGACCTGTTGAAGTCACTGGGTGTGGCAGCTGCGGCTGCTCCCCTTGCAGCCAGCAGTCCGGCTAATGAAATGTCGGCAGGGAGAAGCTCCATACAGGACCTGTCTCCCTACCCTGAGAAGCGTGACAGGAAACCAGGGGAAACTATAAAAGCCATTGTTGTCGGAGCCGGCAGCAGGGGCTGGGGTGCTTATTCGTCCTATGGACTGAAATATCCCGATGAACTGCAGGTGGTGGGAGTGGCCGAGCCCATCCCGTACAGGAGGGAGAGGATGTCCAAGGCTTTTAATATCCCCGAAAAGCACCAGTTTACAACATGGGAGCATGTATTTGAGCTTCCCAAATTTGCTGATGCCATAATCATTACCACCCCGGATGACCTGCACTATGGACCTGCCATGGCCGGATTGGAGCTTGGTTATGATTTGTTGCTTGAAAAGGTAATCGCGCAGACCTGGGAGGAGTGCAATGATATTCTTAGGCTGACTGAAAAGAAGGGGGCCATTGTGGCAGTCTGTCATGTACTGCGCTATAATCCCTATTTCCGTAAAATGAAGGAAGTTATTGAAGCAGGGGCCATTGGGGAGGTAGTCAGTGTTCAACACCTGGAACCTGTGGAACGCATTCATATGTCGCACTCCTTTGTCAGGGGAAACTGGAGGAACTCTAAAAAATCCAACCCCATGATTCTCTCAAAATCCTGTCATGATACGGATATACTGCGCTGGCTCATCAATAAACCCAGCCACAAAGTTTCTTCATTTGGATCGCTCAGCCTCTTCCGGGAGGCCATGGCACCTGAGGGTTCCACCGACCGATGCACGGGTGGGTGTGCTGTGGAAAAGGATTGTCCCTATTCAGCCATCAGGCTTTACAAAGAACAACGAGGATGGCTACAGCATTTGAACCTGGAAGAGGTAAATGATGAAACCATTTTACGCGAATTGAAAGATGGGCCCTATGGGCGTTGTGTGTATCGTTGTGATAATGATGTGGTGGACCACCAGGTATCCAATTTTGAGTTTGAAGAGGGAATCACAGCTGCTTTTTCCATGGAGGCACTCACACATTATGGGGGTAGAAGAACCCGTATTTTTGGCACCGAAGGTGATTTGTTCGGAGATGAGAAGACCCTTACCATCACAAATGCCATAACAGGAAAGCAGGATGTGTGGGATGCCAGGAAGGCCATGAAGGGTAGCTCCGGTCACGGAGGAGGGGATCATGGCCTGGTTCATGATTTTGTGAGGGCAGTGGATAAAAAAGATGCTTCTCTTCTCACCTCTACCATCCAGGTATCCATGGAAAGTCACCTGATGGGTTTCCAGGCTGAAGCCTCAAGGCTGGAGGGAGGGAAGGTCATGGAGATAAAACTTCAAGGGTAATAATTGACTATTTTTGGAAGAAACAGAGAATACACTGATATGAGGAAGCTATTATTTGCCGGCATCACACTGCTGTCTGTTATTTGCGCCAGGTCACAGAGCCTTAACCATGCTGGTTCCCAAAATGAATTGCCCGGTGGACCTGAAAATGCAGCTGCAATTTTACAGGTGGATACGCATCAAACTGCTTTCACCCTGGGATACTGCGGAGGAATTATTGTAGAAGGGAAATTCTCCGGGAAGGCCTCTGTAAGTTCAGAGGTGCAAGGAGAGGGAAGGATTACTCAGTCCATTATACTGAGATCTGAAGATGAGATCCAGGTGGAACTTCTGGTCTACGGATCACCTGAAGCGCTGGCTGCTGAAACGAGGGGTCAGATGCAGGATCAATTTCCGCTTGTTCGAACCAGCCACGGACTGAGCAATAACCTGCGCAATAATGCCGTGTATGACAGGAAAATGGACTGGATGCTCGAGGCCCCTGAAGGTGCGAGGATTCAGGCAGCTCAACAGGGAAATGGCAGTACTCGTTTTCACATGACATTCCCAGCACAGGAAGCGGAGATTGTTTTTCGTCCCCGCTATTACCAGAAACATAAAAACCTTCCTCACTTCCAGCCATGGACCTATAAAGTGTACCGGGAATCTGTGACCGGATGGAGCTCCTGGTGGGCTTTTTTCCGGGAATTTACCGAGGAGGATAATAAAGATCTCCTGGAATTGTGGCAGGAGAAAAATTTTGCGGATTATGGCTATCGCTTTATACAGATTGATGATGTCTTCCAGGGTGGAAAGGATGCTGATCGAGAGAACTGCGAGATTGCAAGCGGATACCTTGGAGGTCGGCCCACTACCTGGCTGGACTGGAAGAAGGATCTCTTTCCTTCCGGTATGAGCGCTTATGTGAATTCTGTGAAACAGGCAGGGTTTAAACCTGCTGTCTGGATGGGCTGCTTCTTTTCGGATGAGGAAACAGCGAAGCAGCATCCAGGCTGGTTTGTACAGGGATCAGATGGCCAGCCGGCAGCAGCCCCATGGGTATCATATGCAATGGATGCTACGCAAAAAGAAGTGGTTGATGCGCTGATCAGGCCCACTTTCAGGGGCTTTAAAAATGCCGGGGTAGAATATGTGAAGATTGATCAGTTAAGACACTACCTCTACGACAACCTGCATAATAACCTGGAATGGTGCGAGGAGAAGGGAATTGGTCCCGATGAGGTTCTGCGTTCGTACCTTCGTGTGGCGCGGGAGGAAATGGGGGATGAGACCTTTATCCTGTCCTGCTGGGGAGTCCTTCCCGAATCCATTGGCCTGGCTGATGCCTGTCGGATTGGAGGGGATGGCTATGGCCCTGTGACCATGCAGCAATATAATTCCTGGAATGGGATTGTATGGCGGAACGATCCGGATCATTGTGATGTACTGCCCCGGAAAAAGGCGAGGGGAGCAGGTAATGTCACCGTTACAGAAAGCACCGAGGCATTGGACCGGGAATCCATTATCCGCCCGGCCCTGGCTTCCATAGCCGGAGCTATGTTGATGCTGAGTGACAAGCCTGAGGTTTACCAGGACGACAGGAACCTTTATGGTCTACGCAGGTCGTCACCGGTGCTCTTTTCGGTGCCTGGACAGCTTTATGATTTTGATCCCGGGAAAACCGACCATATCATTGCCAGTGAACGCACGGAAATAATAAGCGGCAAAAGAGCATCTCCCATAGATGGAGATCAATTCGGGGAAGTCTGCCCCTTCTGGCTAAATGAGTTTAATACCTCCTATGAGAATTGGAATGTACTGCATCGTCTTAACTGGCCAAAAGGAAAAAACCGGGACCTTGAGGCAGTCAATATTCAATTTTCTGAGCTGGGATTAGATCCCTCCACTGAATACCTGGTTTATGAGTTCTGGACCGGGATGCTGATGGGTGTTTACCGGGAACAATTTCCCCTGGGAAAACTGGAAGCCTATGGTCTGGAGTCACTTTCCATAAGGGAGAAACTGGATCGGCCTCAGCTCCTTTCCACCAACCGGCACCTGTCTCAAGGAGCAGCTGAGGTTGAGATGATGCACTGGGAAGACAATAGCCTGGTTGGGCGAAGCCGGATGGTGGTGGATGACGAATACATGCTGTCCCTTTATGTTCCGGAAGGCTACCGCCTGGTAACGGCAACAGTGGATGATAGGCCTGCCCGAACCAGTGAGGAAGACCGTGTATTGAAAATCTCTCACCTGCCGGAAAGCACTGCATCCTTGAGCTGGCAAATTAGATTTGAAAAGGAATAATATCATGAGAGGTATCAAACGTTTCATAAAAAGACTATCCATGTTGGTTTTTCTTGTCCTGATCCTGCAAGGATATACACATGCACAGAGCACTGAAAGAGAAAGGCCGGAAGACTGGGAGGACCTTGCATTTGGGGGGAGGTTTATGGACCGCTTTCTGCCCATACCTGTGACAGGGCCCTTAAGCTCAGATACCTGGGGTGCTGATAATGTAGTGCCCCGTTATGTGGAAAACGGGATCGAGGATATGGAATGGTCCTACTGGGGAGGGAATGCCCTGAAGGGTCCCGATGGGAAGTACCATCTTTTTGTTTGCCGGTGGAGGGAAGACTCCCGAAAAGGGCATGGGGAATGGCCACAATCCCTTGTAGCACACGCTGTGGCAGTGAATCCCATGGGTCCTTACAAGGTGAAGGAAAGTATTGGGCCAGGACATAACCCTGAGGTCTTTCAGCTGGCGGACGGTCGTTATGTGATTTATGTGTATAAGGGATATTATATTTCAAAGAGTCTTGATGGCCCATGGGAGTCTAAGAAATTTGAATTCGATCCCGGGGGCAAGCCCATTATTGAAGGTCTTTCCAATATGAGTTTTGCACGCCGGCCCGATGGCTCCTTTCTGATGGTATGCAGGGGCGGGGGAATCTGGATAAGTGAAACAGGGATATCTCCCTACAGGCAGGTAAGCGAAGGAAGTGTTTATCCCAGGGTGGAAGGCAGGTTCGAGGACCCGGTGCTCTGGCGCACAAATATCCAGTATCACATGGTGGTCAATGATTGGTATGGGCGTATTGCCTACTACCTGAGATCGAAAGATGGATTAGAGTGGACAGTAGATCCTGGAGAAGCCTACCTCCCCGGCATAGCCATGTATGAGGATGGGACAGAAGAAAAG
>JAOZLK010000407.1 GCA_029934875.1 Bacteroidales bacterium
ATCAAATCCTTGCTGATCATCCTGGTGCTTGATTTTCTTTCCGGATTTGTTATTATCCCTGAAAACTATCAGTCATTCCGCACCAGTCATTACTACTATCATCATGGTTTAATTCCTAATCAGAGTACATTGGGTGCCTGGGGCTCTATGATTTATCCCATTCATACCAACTCCCTGGGATTCATGGATTCAATAGTCCGCAAAGTTCCGCTTAAAACGGATAAACAGAGGATACTCATCTTGGGCGATTCACATTCGGAAGGTGTGGGGGTTCCCTACCTGAAAACTTTTAGTGGCAGGCTGGCAAGGGAATTTGATCATTCGAAGATAGAAGTGTTAAATGCTTCCTGTATCAGTTACAGCCCTAAAATTGAATATCTAAAGCTTAAGTACCTGACAGAAAAAGTTGGTTTGATCCCGGACTATATCTTTCTTTTGATTGACATCTCTGATTTGCAGAATGAACTGGTATATGAAGGATTCAATCCTGAAGAGAAATTCTCCCGGTTTCACGGATTTAGTCAGCGGATGGGGACATTTATCAACTCACATTTTACGATCTACTATTTTGTAAATGCCATCATAAAAAGTAAACGTCAGGAGGCGTTTGTTGAGCGGGCGAAATTGTTTGACGCTACACGTGTCGAATCCGGGAACAACAATACCATTGGACTCTATTCTGAATTTTTCAACCATTTTGATGACAACACCCTCCTGTCGAATCCTCAGTTTCATGGGGTTGGGGAGTGGTACTATGACAAGGAATTTAGGATTCTTGCTGACAAGGGAATTGAGTCAGGGCAAAATTATGTATTGAAAATCAAGGAATTATGTGAGACATATGGGATTGATCTTACCATTTCCGTTCATCCCTGGCATCCCCAGATCTATAGGGGAGAGAAGGAGGACTATTATGTGAAGCAGTGGAAGGAATTTGCAGGTGAACATAGTATTCCTTTCATTAATCTCTTTGATCTCTTTATCAATGAACAGAATCCTGTTATCGTGAAAGAGATGTACTATATTAAAGATGATAACCATTGGAATGAATTCGGACATGAGAAGGTGGCCGATACATTGCAAAGTTACTTTTTTGCCAGCTTACAAAATCAGATTCAGCCATGAGAAAATTGTGCTTTATTCTGCTTGTTGGCTCTCTCCTTGCTTCCTGTAATTCAGATAAAGCCCATCAAGAGAGGATTGCGGGAGTGGAAGAAGAATATGGGACCAATAGTTATGAGGCAAGCTTTGTCTATATGGGTTATTTAATGAACCGGGGAAAAGATCTTGAATATTCCCTGAAGCTTGTTAATAAACTCATTTCAAACAAAAGATTCACCGAAGCCAGGTATGCACTCTCCCGACTGTCTGAAGCATTTCTAGATTATAGGTTATACTACCTGAAAGCAGTCTGTTACCGCAACGAGATTCAATTTGAGGAGGCAGAAGTCAACATCCGTAAAGCGATGAAAATTAGTCAGAACGAGATTCTTAATGATGAATTGGAGAATATAAAAGAGGACTTCGAATCATGGAAAAGGGTGGAAAAGATAGAGCGACAAATAAAAGAAGCAGGCTTGGATACTGAACTAAGGATTCGTCGTGCTGAAGCACTTATACATGCAGGATATACTTTGGCTGCATTTCTGGATCTTGATACGCTGATTAGCAGGGGAACTCAGCAGGATGAAGCCTATTACCTGAAAATCCGGGCCAATACCTATTTAAAGGAGTATCAAGAAGCAGATTCAATCCTGCATCTCTGGAGGGAGATCGTTTCTGACAAATGGCTGGCACAATTGGATAAATTATCATATTCACTTAAGGGAATCAGGGAGGTACAGCCAAAAATATCCTCAGGTCAGGCCAGTCCGGGTGACTATCTCCTTATGGCCAGGTATCTTACCAGCTTATCCGATTATGTTGAAGCTGAAAGGCTTATATTACAAGGATTGATAAGATATCCGGAAGATTTGAGTCTCTCCTATGCTCTTCTTCTGGTTTACACTGAATCGGAACAAAACGAGAACGCGCGAAAGATTTCCTTAGAGCTTAAAGAGATTGGAGTCAAGATTCCTGCTGAGATAGAAAAATACCTGGAAAGTAAATAATTCAAATTCTTTTGTGAATTGAAATGTTTTAAAGTGATATACATATGAAGAAGTTCATCGCATTAATAGTCATCGGGACCACACTGCTTTAGTCCTGTTCAGAAGATATTCTTTACCTGGAGAATAACACAGCACTCACTGTTGAGAATTGGTATCAGACAGCCGATGATTTCCAGATGGCAATCAATTCATGTTATATATCCCTTATGCAACGAGGTGCATTCGGCCGTAGTTATGCTCTCGTTTTTGAAACATGGGAAGGCAGGGTACTATTTGAAACTGTTCCAAAGGACAAGCTCAGCATCACCTCTTCATAAAAGAGTGTTGATGAAATATGGGATGCATATTATACTGGAGTCTACAGAACATCGAAAGTCCTGGAGCAACTTAATCAAACAAGTCTTGATAGAATTGAGAATATGACTCTGGAGAACCTAAACTATATTTCGGCACAGGCAAAGATCCTGCGTGCCATGTACTATTTTTATCTGGCCATAATATTTGACAGGCCAATCCTGTATAACGAGTTCAGTATGCCTAATGACCTGTTGGAAGACCAGGTTAATGCGAATCAGTCTGATTTATGGCAACAGATAGAAACTGATATAAATTTCAGATATTTTTCTCCGCATATTAATGGCTACAGGAACTGGGAGGCAAATCCTTCCATGTATTATGAATTTGAGACAGATGGTGCCCCGGCTCCTCTTGACAGGGATCCAAGGTGTTATGCGAGTTTGTATTTTGATGGAGATCTAATGGATTTCGACCCCGATTCGCCCTATTATGTGGGCTATCGGAGCGGTTTGAATAATATTTGAAATCGATCTTAGCCATGGTTCCTTAACCCAGAATCCTGGGTGGTAATAAAAAAAGAGAGTGCCCTTTCGAGCACCCTCTTAATAAAAGCATTGAAGTAATTACTTACTTGAGAACTTTGAATGATTGTTTTTCACCTTCAACTTTCACAAAGTAAATTCCTTTTGCAAGATTTGAAACATTAAGGGTAGTAACATTTTTAGCACTCATTACTTTCTGTCCAAGGATTGAGTAAATCTCAACATTTGCTGGATTTTCAAATCCTTTCATTCTGAGTATATCGTTGTAGATATAGACTAATTTGTCAAAATCAGCCTTGAGCCCAGGAACTGAAACCAGTCCGAATGTTTCTGATGAGAACTCCAGGAAGCCATTCCAGTAGATTCCGTTCCATCCGGCGCCTTCTGAACACCAATAATATTCCGTCTTCAGATTTTCCTCACCCACTAATATTTGGGCCATGGATTTCAAATCCCAAGCGATCTTGGTTTTTACGGTAGGATCAAGTGATTCGTAATTGCCCTCTTCGTAAGCACCCCATTCGTCGACCATATAGACCAGATAGTCTGAGAATGGCATTGCTAGAATGCTCCACGCAGTATTATCTGCATCAAGGTTCCAATTGTACTCAACATTCAAACTACCTGCACCAACAGCTGAGCCCCATTGTCCGGTCTGGCCAACGTTTCTTACTGTTTCGGTAACACCATCAGCACCGAGTAGCGCTTTACCACCACCAAGCTCAACAAAGCTCATGTACTGAGTGTTTCTCTCAGCCAGATCAGCAGCTGCCAGGAAACCTGCTTCATACCTTTCGTTTTCCTTGGTCTGGAACATGATTTCGACGGCCTGGGTACCATCAACGATGGCCTGGTTTACATCTTTATACTTCAAGACGGTATAAAGAAAGTCATCATCCCAGAAAACCTTGTAAGAGGCACCGAAAGTAGCATCAGTATCCAGGTCATAAAGATCACCACCATCAGTAGTGGCGACAACTGACAAGAACTGCTCATCACCAATTGCATCCCAGAGGAGGTCTGGTATGCCGATTTCATCAAAATCATCAATATCTACTTCGAATCCTGCCTTTTTTGCAACAACAGTCTTTTTTGCAAAAGGATTTTCTGACATCTCCTGAGGATCATCAGCACTTGGCCAATTCCCGGCATTATACCAGATGTTCTGGAAGGGTTGCGCTGAAACAGCAAAAGTTACAGCGAGCAATAACAAAATAATGTTAAGTTTTTTCATCTAATGAATTTTAAGTGAATAATGAATTTTGCGTAAAATCAGAATCTAAAGTAGAATATATTTAGGTGTCAGGCAAGCATTTTGCATCAAAACAGAATTATTATCATAACCTGATAAAAATGCTAAAATTCCAATATAAAGGATCTTATTTTTCACTTCATTTCACTTTTTATACTTAGTAAGTGACAGGTAGTCAGGAGGTAAAAGCCTTGCAGAATCATGCAGTTCCTTTGACTTCGACTTTAGTATATCGCATTTGGCCGGGAAGGGTGATACGCTAAGAAACATAATTGAAACGCTAAGAAAGAAGAAGCTGCCCTGTTCAGGTAACAAGACATCAGAATTCAGTGTATTTTTGTTAAAATTGTCTAAACTAATCTAAGCAAATCTTAACGAACCAACCAAAAACTAAGCAACATGAACAAAGCATTGACTAATATCAAAATGCTTTTACTTGTTTTCTGTGGATTTTTACTGACGATGAATGTTATGGGTCAACGCTCCGTAACTGGAAAAGTGACTGACGCAGGCACAGGTGAAGGATTAATTGGTGCAACCATCCAGGTCAAAGGGACATCACAAGGAACCATTGCAGATCTGGATGGTAACTATACAATTCAGGTGG
>JAOZLK010000408.1 GCA_029934875.1 Bacteroidales bacterium
TTTGCCGGTGTACCCTCCGGAACAATATATATTTTACATTCTTTATGAATTTCCGCCACCAGAGAATCTGTCCATGGAAGCATAGGAACACTCTTCACTGTCAATATAGGGACATTGTATACGTAAACTTCTGGAAGAAGCTTAATAAGGTATACTGGCGCTATTTGGGAATCCCCTGCGTGACTTATCTTGAACCTATGTGATTTGAAGCCTGAATAACGAAAGGTTCAGGATACAAGACCTCCTGAAACTCCATGTCATATGTTATATTAGATATATGTAAAGATCAGTATATAAGGACTATAGCCTCTATTTGCCGATACAGAAGTTCTTAAAGATGTTGCCAAGGATTTCGTCGGTGGTGACTTCGCCTGTGATTTCGCCCAGGTAGTGGATGGCTTCCCGGATGTCCTGGGCCAGCAAATCGGAGGGGAGGGTGGAGGAGAGTCCCTCGGATACCCTTGTGAGGCTCTCTGCAGCTGATTTGAGGGCATTGAAGTGCCTGATATTGGAGATGAGCACATCCTGGTGTTTGATGCTGCCGATATTGACGATATCAAGCAGCATGCTCTTCAGACCTGATATATTTTCTTTCTGTTCGGCAGATATGGAAATGATTTGCTCATTCTCCTGGAGAGAAATTCCTTTTACAAGTTCACGAATCTGCTTTTCAGTGATGCGGTCCGATTTGTTTAAGACCACCACCAGGTTCTTCTTCCCATTATCCAATTGTTTACGGATGGCCTCCAGGGATCTTTTAATGATTTCCAGTTCATCACTGGCTTCGGTGAGAAGGAGTACGATGGATGCCTGGTCGATTTTTTGATAGGTCTTCCGGATGCCCAGGTTTTCAATGGTATCGGCTGTTTCGCGTATCCCGGCTGTATCGATAAAGCGAAAATTGATTCCCTCCAGATTCATGGTATCTTCGATGGCATCTCTTGTAGTGCCTTCTATTTCACTCACAATGGCTCGCTCTTCATCCAGGATCGCGTTAAGCAGGGTGGATTTTCCCACATTGGGACGGCCAATGATGGCTACAGGAACTCCATTTTTCAAAACATTTCCCAACTGGAAAGAGGAGATTAGTTCATTTATTAACGAGGCAATTTCCTTCACCAGCCTGACCAGATCTTTTCGATCGGCAAATTCCACCTCTTCCTCGCTGAAATCCAGCTCCAGTTCAATCATGGAAATAAAATGCAGCAACTGGTCGCGCAACAACTTCAGCTTATCAGAGAATCCCCCTCTGAGCTGCTTAAGCGCAACCTGGTGAGCTCCCTCAGATTCCGCTGCAATCAGGTCAGCCACTGCTTCCGCCTGGGAAAGGTCCATCTTTCCGTTCAAAAAGGCCCTCTGGGTAAATTCCCCGGGCCGGGCAGGTTGAGCTCCGTTAGCCACAAGCAATTCCATGATCTTTTGCTGTATATAAGCAGAACCGTGGCAGGAAATCTCGATAGAATCCTCCCCCGTGTAGGAATGAGGCGCTTTGAAAAGGCTGATTAGGACTTCGTCCACTATCTTTTCTCCATCACGGATTGTGCCATAATGGATGGTATTGGGATTCTGCCTTGAGATTATTTTCCCGGAAGTGGCCGGATGGAAGATTTTTTCAAGGATGGGGAAACTTTCGGCACCACTGATACGGATCACTGAAATAGCTCCAATACCATGGGTGGCAGGTGCGCATATGGTATAATCATTCATCATTATTCACCAGGCAGATCAGGTGCCTTTACCCTTATAAATCACCTCGACGGTAAGCTCAACAAAACTGGTGTCAACAACGAAAGAGCACTTCTCGAATTTGGGAACCGACATACCCACTTTAGGATTCCGGGAAAATGCAAAACCTTCCCTGGGAAGGCCCATAAATTTGTCCATCTTAAGGTTTGCATCCTCATCATCCATCATGGTAAATGCATAGGTTCCATACTCGAGGTTTTCAATCCTTACAGTAAGGGAGCCATCTTTCATATTTTCCTTGCTCCAGTTGGGCTCCGTCTGAGCTTTTTTGTGCCAGCCTTTTGGGCCATTGTGCAAACCAATTGCTATAATGCCCTTGTTATTCCTCAGACCGGTAAATGTGATCTGCACGGTGGCAAGCGAATTGACCTGGGAAAATAGTTCCGGGGCACCAACGAGGGAAAGAAGTATTAGTATTAAAAACGTTTTTCTCATTATTTTTCCAAATATGCTACCGTAAAATAGCTTGAATTGGCACTTGTTACCTCAACCCGATTCATGATCATTTCCGAGCTGCGTTTATTGCTGTGGTTCAGGGCATACATATTTGTAACCATGTAAGAACCTTTAAGTTCATCAAGCTTTTTGAACTCCCTGTTGGAGATGGTCTTGAATAATTCGCCGTCAAAATCAAAATACTCAATCCGGTAAACAAGATAACTATTTTTATCAATCCAGGATAGCGATTTAGAATAACCATATTGATCCTCCAGTTTTGCATCAACCGGGATAGATTCAATATTATGGCACGCCTTTCCATCCAGTTCTTCTTCTCCGACAATTGTGTAGGAAAAATCTTCCAAACCCGGAGCAGTCATGTTGGCATTAGAGAATTCACTTCCCATGAAACTCTTGCTTTTCTCTTTGCTGACGATCCTCCTTGTTTTTCTAAGTGCTGGCAGATAGATCCACATGTCGTCGGATTTTTCCGGGTAGTCAAATATCAGGATTCCGGTTCCTTTTACCTCGGCCGGGGAGAGAAACTTGATAATCCTTTTTTCTGTTCCGTCGGGAAGTGACATTGAAGCCATTGTATTTTCCCTGACGCGCCGGTTTCCTTTTGAATCGGTGATGGTAAGGGTGGAAATAGCCTCAAAAGAACTGACTTTAACAACTTCAATGCTCTTCATCATCATCTCCTTTGCATCTTGTGCGCTGGTGTTCAGGGTAGTAAACAAAGCCAGTAGAAATACCATGGCAATTCTCCTGACTGTCCTGATTTTCCTGTTTTCATTGCGAACTTTTGACTTTATCGACTTTTGACTGTGTTCAGGTTCAAGAAACTTGAATCTGAAGCGCAGGACCATGGCCGGAAGAATTATCAGTGCTCCGGCAAGGCAGCTGAAAATCGAAACCACAACCAGCACCCCGAAAAAGCGAATGGGGGTGAAGGATGAGATGATCAGAACCAGGAAGCCAACAATTACCGACAGTGCATTAAAGATGATGCCTCTTCCTGTTGTGTTGATGGTGGTGATTACTGCCTCTTTGGGTAAACGATCCAATTGCCTTTCCTCCCTGAAACGCCACAGAAAGTGGATGGTGTAGTCAACACCCACCCCGATCATGACTGATGAGAGCAAGGCTGTGGCCACATCAAGTTTGATTCCCGTGATTCCCATCAATCCGAAAAGCACCAGCACTGATACGGAGAGGGGTATGATTCCCAGGAGCCCGGCCAAAAGAGATCTGAAGATGATCGAAAGTAAAATAAATATTACCAGCATTGCGATTCCCAGGGACCGATAAGTGCCCTTTAGTACAATGTTTGCCAACTCGGAGCGGATATAGCCATTCCCACCGATGGCAGTGATGGAGGGATCTTCAGCCTGGTATTTTTCGAGTTTCTCGATAATCCCGTTTACGGTTTCATTGTTGGCATCGTTAATGCGGATCATCATATGGGCATATTCATAATTGAAGTCTACCAGTTGCTCCAGTTCTTCCGGATCACCATTCATATTATAAAGCTCCATATACTGGGCCACCGCCTCTCTGGAAGGTGGAATGATATCATAGAGGGGCTCCCCCGGATCGTTCAAGGCTTTACTGATCTCTCTGATTACCCCGGAAAAGGAGATAGTCAGGTCCACGGCATCGATCTTTTCCATTTCCTCGCGGTAGCCTTCCATTCGCTTCAGAATAGCCGGATCCAGCATATCGCCTTTGAACATTATGGAAATATTTTCCGATCCTCCGAATTTGCTGTTGATGATTTTTGCAGCCTTCTTTACATCATGTTTTTCAGGGAAAAAATTCTCTTCATTGGAGTCTACCCTTAGAAAGATAATGCCAATGGAGAACAAAAGCGTAATCCCAAGGGCTGCTATGGGAATGCTGCGGCTGCGCCTTACAACGAAGAAGGCAAAGCGTCCCAGGAGGTTCCAGTTGTGATCCCTTTTTCTTTCCCGTAGAGGAGCTTTGACCTCACGGCGTTTTAAGAGGGATAAGAGAGCCGGCAGTAGCACCAGGCTGAAGAAGATTGCAAAGAGAATTCCTACGCTGGCCACCAGGGCCATCTGGCGTGCGGGAATCATAGTATGCGCCCAAAGGGCTGAAATACCTGCAATGGTTGTAATTCCGGTTAGTAATATGGGCTTCCAAAGGGAGCGTGTAATTTTAGCTGCAAGATCCTCCATGGAAGAATCATCCCCCTCTTTGTCCAATTCCTGGTAGCGTGCAATCATATGGATGCCGTAGTCATTTGCAACAGCGATAAGAAGAACAGGTACCAGCAGGGTAATAATATAGAATTTCCATCCCAGGATTGGGATTAGTGATATTCCCAGAAGGGCCGACATCACCACAACAAGGAAGGGAAGCCAAACGCCGCGCCACTCTCTGAAGACCAGGTAAAGGAAAATAAGCATCAGTATCAGGGCAATGGGGATGAGGATTAGCCCATCTCTTTTAATGTCTTTATCGATGGCCTGGCGAAGGTAGGGGAGACCTCCGAAATGCACTTTTTCATTGCCAGGGATCGTTTCAAGTATGGAATATATTTCGGCAAATACCTCATTCTCAGGCATATCGTTGTTCAGGGTCAGAACCACCGAGGTGA
>JAOZLK010000409.1 GCA_029934875.1 Bacteroidales bacterium
ATACAGAGAAAAGATATAAGTCCCTGCAGCGGGTAAAGGATGAGGAGAAGCACGGTACAGTAGGCTGTGTGGCACTTGATCGGCAGGGAAACCTTTGGGCAGGCACTTCAACCGGTGGAATGACCAATAAGAAATATGGCCGCATCGGTGACTCACCAATTATCGGGGCGGGAACCTATGCCAACAATGCTACCTGTGGTGTATCGGCCACTGGTCACGGTGAATTCTTCATTCGTTGGGCTGTGGCCCACGACATATCTGCACTTATGGAGTACAAGGGATATGATGTGGAGACCGCAGCCAGGGAGGTCGTGGAGCAGAAGCTGGTGAAGGCGGGCGGAAATGGTGGGGTCATCTGCCTTGACCGTTATGGACATGTCGCAATGATTACCAATACCAGCGGAATGTTCCGGGCCTACGGAAATTCAACTGGCGAACGCATTGTCGCTATCTTCACGGAATAATAAGTAAAAACATATATAATATAACTTATAATTTAATTAGCATATAAGTTATACTTTCGCCTTAAAGGGAAGAAAGGTCATGAAGTCGGCATGATGCACAATGTATGCCTCAGTGCTACGTTTGATCATATCCCCTTCACCTGCATGGGCTGCGATGATATGACACACCTCTGGAGGAAGATCACAACTCTCCGCAAGGGATACCCCCGAAAAGGGGTGCCTGAGCAGCTTTCCATAGCTACCCTGAATCGCCTTCCCATTTTCATCAAGTTCATATTCCAGCAGCTTGCCCACATCGGCAAGGATCGCTCCGGAAATCAGGACATCCATATCCACAGGCAGTTCTTCACCAAAGAATTCATTCATCTTGTTCCCACTGTCACGCGCGATATGAACCACTGCCCTTTTATGATCCATGAAGGAGACCTTCAGATCGGGCCCGCAGAGGAGGGTGAAAGGGATCCGTTTTAAATCCTGTGGTTTTAAAACACTTTTCTCAAGTGCCCTTTGCCAGACCATGGCTGTTTTATGCCTGAGCTCAATATTATTTATCCAGCTTATCTCCGGCCATAGTTCTATGACTTCCTTAGCTATTTCTCTCATAGTTCCTTCTTAAAGTTTTGCGATAATAGCCTCGGCCATCTGTCTTGTGGAGGCTGCCCCGTTTTTAATCACATCGGCCCGGCCGGTCATCTTCATCATATCGTAGGTTCTGACCTTTCCTTCCATAATTACCTGGGCTATTGCGCTGCGGATCCGTCCGGAAATTTCCGCTTCACCTATGTGATCAAGCATCATACATGCCGATTCGACCATAGCTATTGGATTAACTATGCTTTCAGAATAGTCTGCATATTTGGGAGCAGAACCGTGGGTGGGTTCAAATACAGACACTTCCTCGCCAAGGTTGGCACTGCAGGCAAATCCAAGTCCGCCGATCAATCCGGCAAAGCCATCGGAAACGATATCTCCAAACATATTTCCGGCTACAATTACCCCATAGGTCTCGGGGTTCTTGGTCAGCCACATCATTTGTGCGTCAATATTGGTGTTCCAGAGCTCTATGCCCGGGAAGTCGGCAGCCTGGATTTCCTGTGCCATTTTGTACATCATGCCCGAGGTTTCCCTGATCACATTGGGTTTTTCACAAACTGTGACACTCTTGTATCCAAATTTGACAGCGTGGGCGAAAGCAGCCCTCAAAATCCTTTCCGTTGCCTTTTTCGTGAATATCCGCGTGGATATGGATAACTCTTCCCTTGGAACGGTTCCAAAGTTCTTTTTGAATTTGGGGTGAGTTGCCAGTCCATTATATACGATGTCCGGAGGATTACTCCACTCCACTCCACCATAGAGCCCCTCTGTATTTTGCCTGAAAATGGCCACGTCAACTTCCGGCTCTTCAATGCTATCCCCGGCTCCCCGGCGGATGAAGTTCAGCGGATTGCCCGTGTAGGTCTTGCAGGGCCTGATGCATACATCCAGGTTAAAGTGTTGTCTCAGTCCCACGATGGGGCTTGAATAGACAAGACCCTTTTCCTTCAGACCCGGATCCAGTTCAGCAAAGGCTGCATCCTTGGGCTTACTGGTTATGGCACCGAAAAGTCCGATTTTATGCTTTTCCAGCAATTCAATGGTGCGGTCGGGCAGGGGATTTCCCTCGCTCTTCCAGAACTCCCATCCAATGTCTCCTTCCACATAGGAGGCATCGAAACCGGCCTTATCAAGTACACGAATGCATTCTTCAAGGACATGTCTTCCGATCCCGTCTCCGGGTAGAGCTACAATGGTACGTTTTGTCATGTTCATAAACAGATTAATAGGGGGTTAAAGAATTATTATCTTTACGAATGTAGAAGATAAAATTGTCATTGGAATGTTGATTTATCTTTTTTGAAGAAAAAGTATTGCATAACATAAAAGCCATAATTCAATACCTAGATGCAAGAGATTTCGACCCTTCAACCCAGGGAGGTATGGGTTTATTTTGAACAGATCCTGGCTATTCCCAGGATATCCAAACAGGAGGAAAAAATTGTTGCCTATCTGGAGGATTTTGCCCGCAAAAAAGGGCTCTCCTGCCAGGTCGATGAGGTGGGAAATGTTCTCATCCGCAAGGCGGCCTCACCCGGAATGGAATCCAGGAAAGGCATAATTCTTCAGGCTCACCTCGATATGGTTGGCGAGAAGCATGCAGCGGTGGATCATGATTTCACCAGTGATCCCATTCTTCCCATTATGGAGGATGGCTGGGTCAAGGCCCAGGGAACCACCCTCGGTGCCGATGATGGAATCGGAATTGCTGCTGCCATGGCCATCCTTGCGTCAGATACCATTTCACACGGACCCCTGGAATGTTTGTTTACAGCCGACGAAGAGAGCGGTATGACCGGAGCACTGGGACTTAAACCAGGATTCCTCGAAGGCTCCATTCTGCTGAACCTTGATTCGGAGGATGAGGGAGAAATATTTATTGGTTGCGCAGGGGGAATTGATACTGTGGCAGTACTGAAGCTGAAGAGGAAACGGACAGGAAGAGCTAATGTGGCGCTCAAAGTGAAGGTTGGAGGTTTAAGAGGTGGCCATTCAGGCGATGAGATTCACCTGGGACTGGGCAACTCCATTAAAATATTGAATCGCTTCCTCTGGAATGCAGATAAGAAATTTAAGACGCGCCTGGCCCATCTTGAGGGGGGAAAGGCTCGCAATGCCATTCCACGTGAGGCGGAGGCGGTAATTGTTTTACCCAGGAAAGAGCTTGAGCTGATTCAGGTTTACTTCAACTCTTTCGTGGAGATTCTTTCTAAGGAGCTTGAAAGTGTGGAACCCGGGTTTAAGATGACTATTGAGAAAGTTGATACCCCTGATCTTATGATCAGGAGAAAGCAACAGAGGAAACTTTACAACATACTCTATGCTGCTCCCCATGGGCTTATTGCCATGAGCCAGGAAATAGACGGCCTGGTTGAAACTTCCACAAACCTGGCTGCTATCCGACGCAGCGATGCGGAACATTTGGAGATAGTTACCAGCCAGCGCTCCAGTCTTGAATCGGCCAAAGTTGATATATCCGACCGGATGGAGGCTCTTCTCAGCCTGCTGGGGGCCACTGTGAAGCACTCAGATGGTTACCCTGGTTGGAAACCCAACCTGGATTCGGAGGTCCTGAAAATCTCCAGGGAGGTGTATCTGAGGCTTTTTGGCAGCAATGCAGAGGTCAAGGCAATTCACGCGGGACTGGAATGCGGACTTTTCTTGCAGAAGTACCCCGATCTGGATATGATTTCCTTCGGGCCAACCATAAAAGGGGCACATACGCCGGAAGAACGGATCCGGATTGATACCGTGGAAAAATTCTGGAGGTTTCTCCTGGAGATGCTGGAAAGGGCTCCTGAGAAGGCTTAGTCAGATCATTGAACCGCTTCGAAATCTACTTTGCTCACCCCACACACCGGGCAATACCAGTCTTCGGGTATATCTTCAAATGGAGTACCCGGGGCTATCCCGCTATCGGGATCCCCTTCTTCAGGATCATATACAAAGCCACAGATGGTGCATTGGTATTTTTGCATGTCAATTGTTGGGTCTGGTGAGTAATCCTCGTTTTGTAAGCAGGAGTATCAGGCTTCCGGTAACAACCTCCCCGCTTTCAACATCCAGTTCAGATCCGTTCATGCTGTGAGGAATCAGGTAAACTACCAGCATCACCACAGCAGCCCCAATGGCCAGCCAGCGTCCATAAGCTTTGTTTCTCAGGAACCAGGCCAGCACAAAAGCAATCAGGGCAAAGAGGGCTTTATTATCGGTAAGGTCATCCCCCAGGGGCCAACCGGTCCAGAATGCTCCGAATGAATATTTCTGAACAATGGGACCAAGGATAAAGCCTCCAAGAATCAGGAATATGATGGTAAGTCCAACATGCCTTTTATAAGACGGTATATTCGCCAGTGCAAAGATGATGGTGGCCGTGGACCAGATCACAGTCAGTATCATCATCAATACATGGGGGATCAGTGCCCAGGCAGGTACATCACCCCTGAAGCGGATGACCACATTTTCACCCTCATGCATATCTACCGGGACACCATCGGCCATCAATTCCAGGTGGTACTCTATTTTACCGGCCGGTGGCTGATGGGGGAGTTTAGCACTAAGAGATTCTCCCTCTCTTTCCATTTCCATGGTTTCCCAGGGATTCTCAGTGGGGAAGAGTCGCCAGATTAGTTTTGCTGAAAAACCTTCTGGAAGTTGCAGTTCTACCGGGTAATCGCCAGGTCTTCCATTATTGGAACGTGGAAGGCTGAAGCTGAGTTCCTCGTTCTTGTAGGTCATTTCATAT
>JAOZLK010000410.1:0-1156 GCA_029934875.1 Bacteroidales bacterium
CGGTTCGGTTCCCGGCGTCGTATTCAACTACGTTTACACCGATTACTGCAAGATTGTCTGTTTTATCAACAATCCTACCCCGAATAATCTTTTGCTCCTGTGGAAAGGCCTGAAGGGCTACCCCCAGGGTCAAAAGCATTATGATAGTTCTCTTAAGCATCTTCATGTCAAATCGTTAGTTGGAATCCAATTCTTCGTATTGCAATACACGCCGGGTTTCATGAACCACAGAGTTGATAACCATCATGGGGAATACCTCGGTGCCATCGCCCTGACTGCGTCCCGCCATCTGGTTGGTCACATCTCCCGCCTCCTCTATCTCGGTGTACATTCCCCCTGTGTTATCACGAATGGTGATCAAATCATAGCCAGGATCTATATATATGGTGGAGAACACAGTACTGTACTCAGTGGATGACTCATCAATCCGTGTGGTTTCATAATAGCCGGGAGAGGCACTTCCATCCGTAAAGATGATTTTACCCTGTACAAAATGGAGCATTAATAGCTTCTGAAGATCAGGAATGGGCAGGGTATCAGCTCTTACAGCATTCAGGGCCGAATCGGTGGGTGCAAATACGGTATAATCTTCGCTTTCACTCAGGAATGTAAAATCGTTTATCTTATTATTTCCCAGTCCGGCCTTTTCAAGAAGGCTGTAAAACACCGGGTAATCCGATTTCACCATCAGGTATAGGTTGGTAGCTGAAAAACTGAACCAATTCCTTACTCTGAAAGTATTTCCATTATCGGCATCAACACTGATCTGCTGCGGGATCTCCTGAACCACCACCGAGCCACGATACCTCTCCGTTGTAGGGGCGGTTCCAGAAACTTCACCGCTTTCATTATTTACCACAAGGAAGTTTCCTGCCAGGTTCTTGATAAACTCCTTCCGGCAATTCCCATATGGATTACGTGTACCCACGTGGTTCAGAATCAGGGTTCTTAATTCGCTAATAGGAAGTGCATGTTCCTGCCCATCAATTCCACTTCCCTGGAAGAGTGAAAAGGTCTCCTCGTTATAGTCATACAGCAAGGAAGAGTCCTCCTTACAATCGGCATCATTCTCAACAATCAACATGTAATCTTCATCCATTCTCTTCAGGGCCGGTAGTAAACCTGCATCCTCAATTGCAAACATGGAGAATGAATA
>JAOZLK010000410.1:1256-4794 GCA_029934875.1 Bacteroidales bacterium
GGGTGGAGTGGTGGCTTCATTCATGATGTCGAAGGCCAGCTCAGGGAAGCTTATTTCAAAAAGTGAATCCACGGTTTCCCCCTCTTCAGCACCAGGCTGATCATAGGTGAGATCCTCATTGTATTCAAAAACAGGAAAGCGGTTTACCAGGTCAAAAAACAGCAAATAGGATTGCTCGTCCTCCTTGGATTCAAGGATTTCATATGCATTCCGCATGGGTTCGACCACCCTGTCTACGTTGTAAACAAAACCATTCTCGGCAAATACTTCATCTCCAAGAATCTTTGCTCCCCCATAGTAGATATCACTGGCAGCTTCCACGGGCCTGTCAAAATAATAGGCATAATCATCCGAATTCAAATCATATATATTAAAATAGTCCAGGTAAAAAATGGGGGTGAATTTCCTTGAATCGCTAACGAAAACCCTGTACCATGACGATTGCAGGGTATCCACGATCTGGATATTTTTATCACGTTCATTATATTCAACACCTAGTTTACGGTTCTTATTCAAAAGGAGTGTCTCCCTCTTGTAACCTTTCGGCTTATCGTTGTTTACGTCCAGGGAATCGATCCATCCATAGACATCGAGGGTTTGTAACTGTATCTTGCTCCACGGGCTCTGCACAAGATGGTACTTCACCAGTTCCTGCAAGACATCTATCGGCATATCTTCTACTGAACCATAAGCCGGATTCTCAGAAAACCATTGGTTAAAAGCATCATTATTGGGGGCGAAAACCGTATAGGTTCCTGAACGGTCAATAATGGTATCATACCCGGCAAGCTCCACACATCTGGCAAAGGTGGACAATTCGGGTATAGACAGTAGCTGGGTATAGACTTTCCCGGCTAGCCAGTCAGGCCTGGCATATTTATCGTCCTTTTTCAGTTCCGGGTCACATCCTGCCAGTAAAACAATTCCCAGTGCCAGCAGGGAATAAATTATGTTTTTCCTCATTATACCATATATATGAATTATACTCGTTCTAACTTGCCTACGTGGCCTAAGGTTACATGCTCTATGAAACAAAAAATAATGCCTAATCAAGCTACAATCAGGAGCTAAGATGCTTTGTCTTTTGCAATCGATTGTTTTTATTATCACCAGAGGCTCCTCTATGGCCGTAAATATATTAAAATGTTAATAATAGCGACTTGAAGCATAGCTAAAACAGATGCATTCCATATAACAGAAAAATGGCTTTTTTATCTCTGAATTTTTATTGCTAAATTGAAGCGCGATTTTTCCAGAAAACACATAATAACCTAACTAAAGAAATATCATTATGAGTAAAGAAAAAGGTAGTGGCATGTCCAGAAGGGTATTTATAGGTACCAGTGCGGCGGCAACCGCAGGATTTACAATTCTACCCAGCAGGGTTGTCAGTGGGCTTGGCCACATTGCTCCCAGTGACAAACTGAATATTGCAGGTGTCGGAGTTGGCGGAATGGGTTTTGGTAACCTTAAAAATATTACGGACCAGAACATCGTCGCTCTTTGCGATGTGGATTGGAAATACGCTAAAAGATGTTTTGATCATTATCCCGATGCAAAAAAGTACTGGGACTGGCGTGAGATGTATGAGGAGATGGGAAATGAAATCGATGCTGTGGTTGTTGCTACAGCAGATCACAGCCACGCCCTCGTGGCCTCCCACGCCATGACCATGGGAAAGCATGTTTATGTGCAAAAGCCACTAACCCACTCTGCATATGAGTCAAGGCTGCTCACCAAACTGGCTGCCAAGCATAAGGTAGCTACCTCCATGGGTAACCAGGGATCTTCAGGCGAGGGTGTAAACCTGGTTACAGAATGGATACTCAATGGTGAAATTGGAGAAGTAACAAAGGTAGAAGCCTTCACCGACCGTCCCATCTGGCCCCAGGGCCTCAATGTACCCAGCGAAAAGCAAGCCGTACCCGACACTCTGAACTGGGATCTTTTCACCGGTCCGGCCGTTATGAATGACTTCAACGAGATCTACACGCCCTGGAACTGGCGTGGATGGTGGGATTACGGCACAGGTGCACTGGGTGATATGGCCTGCCACATCCTGCATCCGGTTTTTGTTGGTTTGCAACTTCAATACCCAACCAAGGTACAGGGAAGTTCCACACTGCTCCTTACCAAATGTGCTCCCAATGCTCAAATGGTGAAACTTACCTATCCCGAACGGGAAAAGGCTAAAAAAGTAAAATTCCCGGAAGTGGAAGTTACCTGGTACGACGGTGGTCTCCAGCCCATGAAGCCCGAGGGCTGGCCCGAGGGCAGGAATATGAACAATGGCGGTGGTGGTGTATTATTCCACGGATCAAAAGACACCCTTGTTTGTGGTTGTTATGGAAAAGAACCATGGTTGCTATCAGGTCGCACACCAGATGCTCCTAAAGTAAGACGCAGGGTGGAAACCAGCCACGAAATGGACTGGGTCAGAGCCTGTAAGGAAAGCCCTGAGAGCCGTGTTGAGACCGCTTCACCATTCATCGAAGCCGGACCATTCAATGAAATGGTTGTCATGGGTGTAAATGCTGTTCGTCTCCAGGGCCTGAATAAGGAGCTGGAATGGGACGGTGAAAAGATGGAGTTTACCAACATCAGCGAAAGTGAAGAGTTAAGGATGGTTATCAAGGATGGTTTCGAAATCCATGACGGACACCCAACCTTTCATAAGGATATGACCGATCCTTTCTCTGCAAAGGAATTTGCAGCAGAATTGGTTAAGCATACCCCAAGAGAAGGCGGATGGGAACTTCCCGACATGCCTGCTTAATTGAAGTAGAAATTTTAAAATAAGAAAAATGAAAAAGCTATTATATTTATTCATTGCGCTGTTTATCATAGGATTTACGTCCTGTAATACTGCTCCCAAAACCGACTCGAAGGCAAAAACCTCCGATGAAGCCACAGAGGAGGTAGTAGCAATAAACACCCTCACGGAGGAGGAGCTTGCAGAAGGCTGGATCCTTATGTTCGACGGTGAAACTTCCAAGGGATGGCGGGAGTACGACGAGACCGCTTTCCCGGATACGGGCTGGCATATCAAGGACGGATTGCTTGCCTGTGAGAATTCAGGAAATGGGGAGGCCGGTTTTGGAGGCGACATCATCTTCGATAAGCAATTTACCAACTTCCATTTCAAGGTGGAGTGGATGATTGAAGAGGGTGGCAACTCCGGGATCTTTTACCTGGCTCAGGAAATCCCCGGGAAAAAGATCTGGTACACCGCACCGGAATACCAGATCCTGGATAATTTCGGGAACCACATCGATAACACCCTTGGGAAAGATGGAAATCGCAGGGCTGGAAGTCTGTATGACCTGGTTCCGCCTGATCCGCAGAATGCCAAAGGACCCATGGAATGGAACTCAGCTGAGATTATTTCCTATGAAGGGACCATTGCATACAAAATGAACGGAGAAACTACCCTGGAGTACCATCTGTGGACAGATGAGTGGAAGGCGATGATTGCAGATAGTAAGTTTCCGGACTTCAATCCCGATTTTGCAGATGTAGCCAAGACCGGTTACATCGG
>JAOZLK010000411.1 GCA_029934875.1 Bacteroidales bacterium
TTACCACGAAGGCGGTGCAGGTGGAAAAGCGATCATCGACAGTGTAGATGGTGGCATCTTTAACCAGGAGATCAACCCCTTTCTTTGAAGAGGTGCAGGCGACTAGTGTCATGATGGAAAGCATCAGGAGTTTATACATGGCATATTTTTTCGCTAATGTAATAAAAGCTTCACAGCTGAACCAACAAATTTCATTGGCAAGCTGTATCATTTTTTTCTCATCTTTGCGTTATTATTCCTGTAGATAGCATTAATGACCATTTTGAGTAAATTATTTATTGCAGTGGCCCTCGGGGCATTGAGCCTGCTGGCCTTCCAGTGCCAGCCCCAACGCACCCATATTGAGGATTCGGATGCCATGCTGACCTTTACCCTTGACACCCTGTATTTTGATACGGTATTTACCACCATTGGCACCGTAACAAAATCGTTCAGGGTAAAGAATCCCAACAATCAATTCATAATGATTGATGATATATCCCTGGCAGGCGGAAATAACTCTGTTTTCCGCATCAATGTTGACGGGGAACCCGGAATCAGGTTCTCCGATCTTGAGATCGCTCCCAAGGACAGCATGTTTATTTTTGTGGAGGCCACCCTGGATCCCAACGAAATGAGCGATATTTTACTGATTGAGGATTCTATTTTCTTTTCGACCAACGGGAACCAGCAGCATGTGAACCTGGCCGCCTGGGGACAGGATGTGCATATGATCAGTGAAGGATGGATTGACGAGGATGTGACATGGCCCAACGACAAGCCCTACCTGATTATTGATTACCTCTACGTGGATTCGCTGTCAACTCTTACAATCGATCCGGGCGTAACCGTATACATGCACTATAATGCCCTGCTTTATGTGGATGGTTCTCTCGAGATGAATGGCACCCTTGAGGAGCCTGTGTTGTTTCGGGGCGACAGGCTGGAAGATTTTTACAAGGATAAACCGGGACAGTGGAGGTTTATTTACCTGTCGGAGGACAGTCATAACAATGTGATTGACAATGCGGAGATTATCTGCGGCACCATGGGCTTTCTGATCAGTGCATCGCCTGAATCGGGACTTCAACCCGACCTTCAGATTAGTAACTCTACCATCAACTATATGAGTTCCAATGGTATATATTCGCTCAATGCATCTATCTCGGCATCGAACCTGGTGGTGGGGGATTGCGGAGGCAGCTGCGCCGCCCTGATCTACGGTGGGGCCTACAATTTTACACATTGTACCTTTTATAACGCCTGGCCCACCTGGTACTCCAACCGACAGTTGCCGGCCCTCTTCCTGGCCGATTATTTTGCCAATATTGATGAGGATGGCAACCTGGTGATCTATACCGGAGGAGAATATGAAAAAGCCGAATTCACCAATTCTATTATTTCCGGGAACTCCAGGATGGAGCTGGTGATTGACTCCTATGATGACCTCCAGATGAATTACCGCTTCGATTATTGTCTGACCAGGATCAATACCGACAGCATGGATTATACCACCGATCCGCTTTTCAGCAATATCATCAATAATGAGGATCCAAAGCTGGATTCCATTCCCGTGCTCTATTCGCTGGATACACTTTCTCCTGCCATTGATGCCGGATTTCCTGCACACGCCATTGGGGTTCCCTTCGATTACGTCGGGGTTAACAGACTGGCTGACGAAGCACCCGATCTGGGAGCCTTCGAGCGCGTAGAGGACTAAGCAGGTATGAATATCCGGCTCAGCTCATTGAGATCCAATCGGGCTTATTTTTGTGAACTGCAGACAATTTTTCACGTGAATAAAGTGGGGTAGTCGTTTTTACGATTTCAGGAAGTCACAAGCTGGTAACTAAGTCTGGATGTGGTGAGCTTAAATTTATCAGCCCTCCTTTTTTGGATTTCGTATATCTTTAATTATAAGGATATTATAAAGGCCTGACCGGAAGGTTTAATAAGTAAGGAAGTCACATAAATATGAGAAGTTACCACCCTGTGAGTTCCCGTTTTTGCGAAACAGGATAGCGAAAAGGTTTAGCTCAGATACCCAAAACAAGAGGATTCTGGCTGATTTTCCTTTTCTCGTCACATTAAGCGAAAAAGCCCGGGTTTACCCTCGGGCATTATAGTTATGTGCAAAAAAATCTCCGGGGGGATTCCCATCTTGCTGAATCTCTTGCTCTTAATATCCCTGTTCCTCATGGCCCGGTCCGCAGAAGCCCGGCCCGCAGAGGTCGGGTCCACAGAGGCATGGCCCGCAGAGGCCTGGTCCGCGGCGCGCCCAGACGCTGATACGAGCCAATTCAGTAGTGGGGCTTATGAGGCGGAGCGGGGTGAACTTCGCCTGATGTGGTACAATGTGGAGAATCTCTTTCACCCCTCGGATGATTCTCTGCCCGGGGATGATGAATTTACCCCTGAGGGTGTGCGTTCATGGACCTACTGGCGCTACAGGCAAAAGCTAAGCGCCCTGGCCAGGGTAATTGTGGCGGCGGGCCGGTGGCAGCCTCCCGACCTGGTAGGCTTATGTGAGGTGGAAAATCCTCAGGTTCTTGAAGATCTGGTTTCGCATCCCATACTGGCTCCCTTTGCTTACAGCTACCTCCATTATGAGAGCCAGGATCACAGGGGCATGGATGTGGCCTGTCTTTTCAGGCCGGAGCGTATCGATCTTATTGACTGGAAATACATGAGGCCGGTGGAGGAGGATGCTTTTGACCGAACCCGGGATCTGCTCTTCCTGAGCGGGGTATGGAGCCGAAAGGATAGCTTTGATCTGGTCCTGGCCCACTTCATCTCCCGGTACAGGGGCTCGGGTCTGACCGCGAACTACAGGCGGCGACAGGCGGCTATGCTGGCTGCCTTGCTTGATTCCCTGGGGCGCAGGTCTCCCCACAGCTTGTTACTGGCAGCGGGGGATTTTAATGATACCAGGGATGGCTGGTCACTGGAACCATTATCCGGCCTGCAGGCACTTCCGTCAGAAGAGTTTCCGAGCTACAAGTACAGGGGAATGTGGAACGGAATTGACTTTTTCCTGGTCAGTGGCAGGCATGACCTTTACAGGATCCGGGGGGGCTTATTTAATCATCCCGGTTTGCTGGTACCCGATCTTAGCTATGGGGGACTAAAACCATTCAGGACCTATGATGGATACCGTTATTCGGGGGGGTACAGCGACCACCTGCCTGTTTTACTTGATATTAGTCGCAGATCCTTTTTCAGGACTGGATCAGCCGGGGACTAGATCAGTCGGGGGCTGGATCACCCGGGGACTAGATCACCCGGGATTTTGAACACTCAGTCCAAGTTCCTTCCCTAGAGCGAGCATCTTCTGGTAGGCAGCCTCGTAATTATTGGGGATCTCACCGTCCAGGATGGCCTCTTTAATGGCGTTCTTGATAATGCCAACAGGACGTGAAGGCTCGATACCGAATACCTGCTGAATTTTGTCGCCCGAAATGGGGGGCTGAAAATTCCTTACATGGTCCTTTCCCTCGATCTCCACAATCTTTTCCCTCACAATGGCGAAATTCCTGAGGTGCCGTTTTACCCTCTTCTCGTTCTTGGATGTGATGTCGGCCTCACAAAGGGTCATCAGGTCCTCCAGGTCGTCGCCTGCATCGAAAATCAGGCGCCGGACCGCCGAGTCGGTGACCACATCCTGTGATAGGACAATGGGGCGAAGATGGAGCAGTACCATCTTTTGTACATATTTCATTTTCTCGTTCAGGGGCAGTTTCATTTTCCTGAACAGATTGGGAATCATCTTTGCACCGATAAATTCATGTGCATGGAAGGTCCAGCCGGTGCCGGGTTCAAATTTCCTGGTCCGGGGCTTGGCAATGTCATGCAGTAAGGCTGCCCAGCGCAGCCACAGATCGTCGGTGTTCCTGGTGATATTATCGAGCACTTCCAGTGTGTGGTAGAAATTGTCTTTGTGCCTCTGGCCGTCCACTTCATCCACCCCCTTCATCTGGTCCAGTTCGGGGAAGATAATCTCCAGCAATCCGGTGGATTCCAGTAGCTTAAACCCAACACTTGGGCACTCGCACATCATAATCTTATTCAGCTCTTCGGTAATTCGTTCCTGGGAGATAATGCCGATCCGCTCCCTGTTTTCGCTGATTGCATGGAGTGTTTCCTGCTCAATGTGAAAGCCAAGTCTTGTAGCAAAACGGATTCCCCTCAGCATTCGCAGGGGATCGTCCGAAAAGGTATCTCCCGGATTAAGCGGGGTCTTAATTAACTTTTCCTCAAGGTGCTTCTGCCCATCGAAAGGATCAAGCAGGGTTCCGAAGGATTTCGGATTGAGCGAGATAGCCATGGCATTTATGGTAAAATCGCGCCGGTTCTGGTCATCTTCAAGGCTGCCATTCTCCACAGTGGGTTTCCTGGACGTGCTCCTGTAGGATTCTTTTCTTGCACCCACGAATTCTATCTCGGTCCGCTCCCATTTCAGCATTGCGGTTCCAAAATTTTTGAAAACAGCCAGGTGAACCTCCCCGGGGATTGAATCCCTTAATTTCTCGGCCATTTTAATGCCACTTCCCACCACCACAATATCAATATCCTTGGCTGTTGCCTCTTCTCCATATAATAGCAGATCACGCACATAGCCTCCAACCACATAGGTCTCCACCTGCTCGCGAGCGGCTACCTTTGCAAGCAGTTTAAATGCTTTATGCTGGAGATGAGAAGAGAGATCCATGCTGCTTATTCTGCCACAAAAGTACAATTTATTTGCTACCTTTGAAGAGAACTTCCCTAAGGGGGTGCCTTAAATTCCAGGCTGAGATTATACCCTTAGAACC
>JAOZLK010000412.1 GCA_029934875.1 Bacteroidales bacterium
CCTATGATTACAGTCTGGAAAAGGCAGATTATTTGACAATAAACGGAGTAGCTGCCATTGATAAGGACACAACTATTGCCCTTGAATTTGTTGCTTCCAATACTACTATTATGGAAAATGATGATCTGCAGATTTCCGTATATCCAAATCCTGTACAAAACCATCTGAATATTACCACAAGCCCACCTGTAGAGAAAATCTACATTAAAGATGTGCTGGGTAAGATTGTTGTACAGAAGTATCCGGGAAACAAAACATCAGCCAATATTGATGTTTCAGATTTAGACGAGGGTGTATATTTTGTTTCAATCTATGATAAGGAAAACAACAGATCTGTCTATAAAATAATCAAACAATAGCCCCATGAACGGTAAAATACTTAAACTGATTTTTGGCTTTGCAGCCGGAATCTCTCTGTCGCTTGCAGCCCAGGACAGACCCAATGTACTTTTCATCGCAGTAGATGATCTAAAGCCTCTGCTGAATAGTTATGGTCAGGATTTTATGCATACACCTCACATTGACAAGCTGGCAGGCAAGGGAGTGCTTTTCAGCAATGCGCATTGTCAGCAGGCAGTCTGTGGCCCATCACGTGCCAGCTTGCTTACGGGAATGCGCCCTGATTATACCGGTGTTTGGGATCTGAAAACAAGGATGAGGGATATCAATCCCGAAATTTTGTCCATGCCTCAGTATTTTAAAAACAATGGATATACCACCGTGGCCATCGGTAAAATTTATGATCCTCGTTGCGTTGGAAGGCAATATGATGAAGCATCCTGGAGTGTCCCCTATTCAGTAAGCTCAGAATATACATACCCTGAGGAATATGGCGAACCTGCCCTGTCTTATTATGCCAGGGAGGAGAGTAAAGTGATCGTAGATAAACTGACAATTGAAGCCAGGGAGGCAGGTGCCGGAAATATACATAAATATGTTTCAGAGAGGTATAAGCCATCAACAGAATGTGCAGACTTCCCTGATGATGCGTATATGGATGGACAGATTTGTAACAATGCACTCGGCTACCTGGATGAACTTTCTGAGCAGGATGATCCTTTCTTTCTCGCGGTAGGGTTTAAACGACCCCACCTTCCTTTTGCTGCCCCAAAGAAATACTGGGATCTTTATGAAAGAGATGAAGTGCAGCTCGCAGCATATCAAAAACCCGTTATAGATGGGGTCGATATTGCCTACCACAAGCACGGTGAGCTGCAATCCTATTCAGATATTCCAAGGCTGGAATCATTCTCAGATATCTTCTCAAATTTATTAAGCCAGGATAAGCAGCGGGAACTCATCCATGGTTATTATGCCAGTGTCTCCTTTATCGATGCCCAGGTGGGGAAGATTATGATGCGGCTAAAAAAGCTCGGTCTTGATGAAAATACCATCGTAATTTTATGGGGTGATCATGGCTGGCATTTGGGTGATCATGCTTTATGGTGCAAGCACAGCAATTTTGAACAGGCCACCAGGGTTCCATTTATTATCTCCTATCCGGGTATCGAACAGGGAGCATACAATCATCCTGTTGAATTTGTGGACATTTTTCCAACATTATGTGATGCTTCCGGTCTTAAAATCCCTTCTCATTTACAGGGGCAAAGTCTTGTTCCTGCCCTGAAAGATCTGGACTATTCGGTAAAGGAATATGCAGTCAGTCAATTCGACAGAGGTCCAACTCATGGCTACTCCCTGAGAGATGATCGCTACAGACTGACCATCTGGATGAAAAATAATTACAGAACCTTCATGCCCTATGACAAGGAACTGGTATTAGATTGCGAATTATATGATTATCAAGAGGATCCGAATGAGACACAGAACCTGTTCCGTTCAAAACAGCATCAAGATATTGCAGACCGGATCTTAGGTCATTTCCAGGAATTTATAAGCAAGCAAAACAGAGAACTTGCAGATGCAGGAAGTAAAATATGAGGGTCACAAGATTCATAATGATATTTTGTGCCCTTCTATTTCTTGTACCTAAGGCATCCTTATTACAGGCACAGATTTCGGCTATACCTCCTGATGTATTTTTTTGTATTAATTCTTCCAACTTTGGTTTTAATGGACGGTCAACAGAAGGTCCCTCCTGGACCGATAGTGATTTTCTGGATGTTGTGCAGGAGATGAATCCGGGTGTGGTGCGCTATCCTGCAGGCACCCAGGCAAATTATTGGGACTGGAGGAGCGGAACATTTATTGAGGGTTGTGGGAAGAGTTCTGACTATATCTATTCAATCCCTATGCTAACGGCCGGATTGCCGGATAGCACTGAGATCATTTACGTAATGAACCTCGCCAGGCCTTTGCCATGGACAGGAATTCCACTTGATGCACCCTACGAAGTATTAATAAGCGATTCTGTTCTGCAATATAAGATAAGGGATGTACTGGAAGCGTTGAATGAATTTGAAGTAAATGGAAAATTACCTATGGCCCTTGAGCTGGGTAATGAATTCTATTTTAATAGCGAACACGGTACAATATATGCTGCAAATCCATCCCTCTACCTCTCCCATTCAGAGATAATTATAAAGGCTGTAAAAGAGAAGTACCCTGAAATTAAAATCTTACTGATAACAACTAAGGGTGGAACGGCAAACAGAGATTTCTGGAATAATACTATTTTCCAATATCTTGAGGAAAATAGTGATCTGGCAGATCTCGTAGACGGACTTGTACAGCATCATTATATCAATGATTCATACGGTGATCCAACCATCGTTTTCGATGCAGAAAGTTCAATAAGGGCTATTACTGAGGCTTTGCAGTATACAGAAGCTATGGATACAGATTACTCGCTTATTCCGGATAGTTTTGGTTTATGGTTTACGGAAATGGGAGTAACAAAAGACAATGCCAATGAAACCTGGGTTGCAGGATTAAGAGCATTTCTATTTAGCATGGAGATGGCTCTGCTTGGAGAGAAAGTCAAGACAGTACTGTATCATCATATCACAGAGAAAAGTGTTTTAAATAAGGATATAAAGAAATTAGGCGCAGCAGGATTAACACTCTCTTTGATTTCTGAAGCTATAGAGAATCAATCCGAAATGAATAGCCTGGATTTCGAGGGTAGTCTGAATATGATTGGGGATTATTCGTCCCTCCACGGCTATGTTTACCAGAGTGATTCTATACTAAATTTGATTCTGATGAATATTAGCGATCAAAAAATTACCGATGTAAATCTTGACCTTGTTCTGTCCTCTAATACTATACTAAGTAGCAGGCAGTATTACTCAAATGATCCCTGGGTAGCGGGAGTCTTTGATGGAAATGGAATTCAGGAGCAGGAATTATACAATGCTGACAGTTTGGTCCTCGAACCCTTCTCGTTAACTATTATCCTTACACAGAAACAGTCATCTGTGGTTCCTGCAGTGACTCATTTCCCCGAATCTGAATGGAAAGTATATCCCAATCCTCATTCGAATTATTTTTTTATTGAAGGAAAAGAGGAGTGTCCGCATGGAAATTACAAGATATTTGATCTCAAGGGACAATTGGTCGAATCAGGTTTATTTCATACTGGAGCAAACAAAATATATTATACCGGGAGCGAAGGGATCTATATCCTGATTTTAAACACAAATAAACAGTACCGGGTATATAAGCTGAACAAATCAGGCTAGAAATCAGAATCATGAAATTTAAGTAGATGAAAATATTCACACTAATACTATTTTTCTCCATTGTCAACTTAACAAATAGCTACAGCCTGGGAGCAGCTATGGATACAGTAGACTTAGACAATCCTTACCTTCTTGTTTCAGGCAGCAATTATACCAGCAGAACAAAAGATAGCATCCATTTTCAAAGGTTTTCAGATAATATATTATCCTTGCCAAAAGCTGAGAGCATGTTAAATGAGGTGAAGGCTCATACAACTACCGGAATTGTACTCTCCTTTAAAACTGCCAGTCCAACTCTGCGAATTCAATTCACAGTTATGGCAGGTGAAAACAGGGGTCATAATTTCGCAGTATACCAGGATAGTGTTTATACAGATGAATTATCATTTAGTAAAACAGATGGTCCGGATTTAGTTATGGATATCGCTTCTCAGAATACGGGTAGTGAGGTATTGTATGAGATTTCTATGCCCAACTGGTCAATAACTGCTTTATCAGGATTAATACTCGAACAGGGATATGATTTGTCTGTACTGGCGAAACCGGATAAGCCGCTTTATGTAGCCTATGGAAACTCTATTACCCATGGTACTGGTCAGTCAGGGACTCATAAAACATATCCTTTTTTACTCTCCGGGGATCTGGATTACGAGCTTTTCAGTCTTGCCGTTGGTGGTGCCAAAACATCTGTTTCCGTGGCAGAAATGCTAAGAGATGATTTTGACCATATCGACATAATGACCATGCTGATTGGTTATAACGATTATAATGGCGAAGGAATTGATACTACTGAATACAGATCAAGATACATGCAGTTTCTGAGAACATTCAGAGAAGTACACGATACTACCCTGATCTATTGTTTAAGTATGACACATACTACCAATATAGTATCAGAGGAAAGTGGAATTCCAGGAGATGATTTCAGGGCAGTAGTAGAGCATATTGTTGCAGAACTTGAAGCAGAGGGTGACGAGAATATATTTCTAATAAAGGGGGATTCAATATCATCAATAGTCAATCTGAATGGTGCCGTGCATTTTACAGAAGATGGAGCATTGCTTTTTTCAAAGGATCTTGGAGATGCAATTAAAAATTTACAACAGAATCCTGACCTTGAAACAG
>JAOZLK010000413.1 GCA_029934875.1 Bacteroidales bacterium
CTTTTTTGTAGGCCTGGGCACCCAGTTCATCGTTTGAAATCTTAGACATTTTGCGATTCTATTTCGTATACCGTATACGAATATAAAAAAATATTTTATGAAACAGCTTTCCAAAATTGTTTCGTCTACCGTGAATTGGTATTGAATAAATGGTGGACCAAAGAAAACGGAAAGACAGATAAAAATGGCAGTTTTACCACCTCTGCATTTTTTGGTGAATATGACATCGACGTTTCCCTCAAAGGAAAATTGACGCAGACTTCTTTTATACTGACCAGGGATAGTGATACTTGTTTAATCAAGTTGAATTAACAAGGTTAGATATTTCAACCCTTTTGTCTACTAGAGAAAGCCTTGCGCATCCGAGCAGGGCTTTAGGATACAGGGGCTTTAATCTTTATCCTTTTTGAACAATTTTTTGAAGAAGCCGGGTCTTTTTTGTTCCCTGCGCCTGGATCGATCACTAGAGGATTCAAGGTAGTCATCGCAGCCCACTTCCTCTATTACCTCTTCAGGTATTTGAAAGGAGAGATTTTTCGAATATTTATAAAGAGGATTTCTATATATTTTTTGCATATACCTGGCCCAGATGGGTAATGCCGCTGAAGCACCCTGCCCATATCCGCCATACCTGAATCGTACATTTGGATAATCTCCTCCAACCCAAACACCAGTAATCAATATTGGTGTATATCCAATAAACCACCCGTCAGTATTGTTTTGTGTCGTTCCTGTTTTTCCGGCAAGCTCATTGTCAAATCCATACACACTGCGTAATGATGAAGCGGTACCATTATCCACCACACTTTTCATCATTTCTATCATAAGCAAGGCATCATAAGGATCAATATGGGGATCAGAAATAATTGGTTCACCCTCAAATAAAACATTTCCAGATTTGTCTTCAATACGCTTAAGAAAAACAGGTTCAACGACTTTACCTTCATTGAGAAAAATACTGTATGCCTGCACCATTTCTTTCAATGAAACCTCTCCGGTTCCAAGAGCCAGGGAAAGAACTTCTGGCAATTCCCCCCTGATGCCTAATTGTTTCGAAAACTCAATGACTTCATTTATCCCGGTTTCTTCCAGTAGCTTAACGCTTATAGTATTTACGGAATGAGTTAATGCACCTTTCATGGAGTAATAACCTCCATACCCTCCATGCGAGTTTTTTGGTGTCCAATTATTATACTCTTCGTATGTTACCGAGTCATTTGGGAGGTATGTGCAAGGATCGTGTCCGTTTTTAAGTGCAGCAGAATAAATGATTGGTTTAAAGGTTGACCCTGCTTGTCTTTTTGAAATTACATGGTCATATTTAAAATATTCAGAATTGATACCTCCTACCCAGGCCCTGACATATCCGGTTTTAGCCTCCATTGATAATATTCCTGAGTGTAAAAACCTTTGATAATAAGCTGCTGAATCATAGGGAGACATCTCTGCTTCTTTCATTCCCTGCCAGGTAAATATTTCCATCTTTTTGGGGACCTGCAAGGCCTGTATTATTTCTTCCCGGGGAAAGCCCTTCTGCTTCAGACTTTTGTATTGCTGCGTATTTTCAAGAGCCTGTATTATGAGAGAGGAGTTTTTGCCAAAAGGAGTTCTATTCCTCCATTGCCTATCGAAAATAGACTGAAGATGAGCCATTTGTGTTCTCATGGCTTCTTCAGCATATTTCTGCAGATCGGCATTTATAGTTGTATAGATCTTTAATCCGTCTGTATATATGTTGTATTGACTCCCATCTGGTTTTGGATTGTTCTTTGCCCACTCAAGCATTATCATTCGCAGGTGTTCCCTGAAATAGGGAGCCAAACCTTCATTATGTGAAAGATTGATATAATCCAGTTCAAGGGGTAATAAGCATAAGGAATCCGCGCTAATCTTATCCAGATAATCATACTTGAGCATTTGAGACAGAACCAGGTTTCTCCTGGATCTTGATCTATCAGGATACAACCTGGGATTGTAAGTATTGGTTCCCTTCAACATACCTACCAATAATGCTGACTCTTCAATTTTCAAACTTTTGGGCAGCTTATTAAAAAATCTGTGTGAAGCTGTTTCAATTCCATAGGTATTTTCTCCAAACGAAACTGTATTCAGATAGAGCTCCAGGATCTCTTTTTTTGTAAATGCCTTATCAAGTCGAACAGCAAGGATCATCTCCCTGAATTTATTCACTGGCATTGTTAATAATGAGTGACCTTGTCGGGGAAAAAGATTTTTAGCAAGTTGCTGATGTATAGTGCTTCCACCACCAGAACTCTTATTCTGAAGAAGTATAGATTTGAAAATAACCCTTAATGCACTTCTTGTGTCAATTCCGTAATGCTCATAAAACCGCACATCTTCAGTTGCTACCAGGGCCTCTAATAAATGTGTTGGTAGGTCATTATAGTGAACGTTGGTACGGTCCTGTAGATAATACTTTCCTAAAAGGACATGATCACTTGAATAGACCATTGAAGAAAGGTAATTCTGTCTGCTTTGTAACTCTTCAACCGAAGAAAGGTGGCCAAAAAAACCAAAAAACACCATGAAAAAAAGAGCTCCTGAGAATAGAAAGGCACCAGCTATTATCATCCCTGAATATCGGATGATCTTATTATATTTTGTTTTTATGGAGTTCCGTCTTTTTAACAATACCTGTTCTTTTTCATATTTTGAACGTATTGGAACGGAGAGTATTAAGAAAGAAAATTATCAAACTTTACTTTTTAGTCCCTTCTTCGTCGATTATGATCTTCCCGGAACTGCTTATCATTTCTTTGCCTTAGAGAGTCTCGTTCTGCTTCAAGTTTTTTTTGCAATTCTGAGATGAAAATTGAATTCGGGTAAGGATTGTTCTTAAGCAGGTCTTCAAGGTTTTTGATCTTTTGTTCAGAGTCTTGTTCATCCAGTTTGCGCTTGGCCAACAAAGCCAGGGCAAGATCTATCCTGTCATATGTAACAACATCTTTTTTTATCCACCCTTTTTGTTCACTTTTCTCATTCACAACTTTGATCCAATCATCCCACTCTTCAACAACAGCTATGATTTCCATGACATGCAAGCTTTGTTCAGTAATGGTCAGCAGGTCCGGGCGCATATAAAATGGCACATCGTTGGTCAGGACAGCCGGCTTTGCATTTAACACGCTCGCAAAATCATAAACCCATACTTCTGAAGAATCCGATAATCGGACTTTGAGAAATTTGGTGTTGTTATAAGCAGAATCAATGGCAGATGAATCCATATATATAAAGCTTTCGCCCAAGCTTAAAAGGGTAGTGGAGCTTGATGATCTTTTGGGTTCGCTTCGTGTGGAAATTCTATCCCAAATGCTTACACCAATGACCTGGTGGTGTTCAAGTACCGGATCATCTGATTTTTCAGGTGTGTTATCAGAACAGGCAAGGAAACTCAGGAAGAAAATAAATCCCAGGAAAAAAGTGATTTTTCTTTGCATAGTAAAAGAAGGAGATACGTTACAATATTGCTTAAAACTAGTAAATTTCAGGGTATTAACAATAATGATAAAGATCTCTCCCCATGGTAGAGATGACACTACTTATATAGTTGAAGTATTTCTTTATACTCAATATCTGCTGCCGGATTAAATTTCTCCGATTGCATATATTTTTTCAAACTGTATAATAGTTGCTGAGCTTCCAACCTGTTTTCCAGATCGCTTAAGAGGTCGATTCCTGAAACAAGCAGTTTTCCTTCGCCCACATTTACTTCAAAAATAAGTGCCAATTGGCGGTTAGTTACCCAGTCGTCTATTACCCTGACGATTGGCTGGACTGGTAAGGAAAAACTTTCAAGCATAATGGCAGAGGAATGGCTCATCGCATCCCACCATTGCCAGTTGGAGTGATATTCGGTAGGGAATTCCGTCAATGCAGGATGTTGCGGATTACACAGAATACCAAGTGTATGTGGCTTTTGCCCACCTGTCCATGCGGTATTCCAGAAAATGCTTGAAAAACCTATGCCAATATCGCCTCCTTTTGCAGCTTTGAGGCTTCCTTTTTCTAGTGTCAATAAAACCTTACCTCCATTATTAAGGATCAATAAAGCCTTTTTACCCAGCTTTTGCACCACTAAAATGTCCTCATCTGATGTCTGCTTCGCTAATGGATATACCCAAATATCCCAGCTGTTCGAATAAGCATCAACTTCCACTTCAATAGTTAGTTGTTTTGCCGATTCAACAGTAATGCTTGTATTGATTGTTCCAAGCTTTATTCCATTACCTATGGGAATCGTTGTCGATGCTAATTCACCTTTTTGAATTTCTATCCCCTTTGCATCCAAAATTTTCCATTCAGGAGTAATATCCTGAAGTGCCATTTCTCCAAAATGTGCAATTTCAATTTCAGCCACAATAGCTTCATCGCTGCTGAAAATACGTTTTGCAAATCGGGCCAGAGGAACTGTCTGGCTACAAAACCGGCTATACTCTTCAGGAGATACATACCCTTTTTCCTCCCAGAAGGGATCAAGCACACCCACTAATGCCGTTCCCTGTCCGGGGAAGTCGTGCAGGTCGAGCAGTTGAAAGCCCCCAAACCCTGGAGTTCGAAGTGCTGCCTCAATGTCGGCTTTATAACATAAAGTCTGTAATTTTCCTGATGCCATTAGAAAACTATCTGCAAGCTGTCCCATTTCATGAGCTTCGAGGCTACGTTTAAACAGCTCGAAGTTTTTAGCTTTTAATACACCATCATACTTTTCTGTTTCCTTCAAATTCGGGTAAACACACCATTGCCCA
>JAOZLK010000041.1 GCA_029934875.1 Bacteroidales bacterium
CGCTCCACCCTTGCAGGTTAGCGCCATTGAACAGTGATTTCCAGTCATGATTGGCAGAAAACACTTCGATAGTATTCAGCTTGCCTCCTCCCTTGTTGGGACTGCCGGCTGCAATGTAAACCTGGATACTGAGTGTCAGGATAGAAAGCAGGATGATGGAGATAGATTTGTGGAGTGACATATGGTATAATTTGAGCATTGTGAATGCTTAGTCTGACATGAAATTAATAAAATAGAATGAAAGCACTATTTTTGATTAAAATCCAAATGCATGCAGATTCAAAAACTGATTAGCCTCCCACCCGGGATGGTAAGCCATTTTCACCAGCTGGAGGGCAAAGATTCCGAAGAGTGGTATTGCGATTCCGATCCCATTGAAAAAAAAGTTGGCTCCGGAGGTGGGACCGCCTCTGTGCTTGCTTCAGCCTTTAAGGCCGATGAGTTTGAAGGAACTTTCGCTGAATGGCTGGCCCTTAAAAAGCGAATGGTCATCCATTCCGGGGGAGAAAGCCGGCGCCTGCCTGCCTACGCCCCATACGGGAAGTCGCTTCTGCCAATGCCGGTGTTCCGATGGTCCAAAGGACAGTACATTGACCAGAAGCTACTGGATTTCCAGGTTGCTTACTATGAAAAGATTTTAAAACGGGCCCCCGGAGGATACACCACCCTTGTGGGAAGTGGGGATGTAATGTTTATTTCGGGCGATCGCTTTAATGATCTGCCCGAGGCCGATGTACTGGTATTTGGGATCTGGGTGGATGATGAGGTTGCCTCCAGGCATGGAGTGTTCTTTAGTCCCCGGCAGCAACAGGACCAACTTGCTTTTGTGAAACAGAAACCCTCCCCCGAGGCCCTGGGTAAATATGCGAAGGATTACTTCTACCTGATGGATTCGGGCATCGTTCTCATGAACGCAAAATGCACACAAAAACTTATGGAGAAGTCGGGGTGGGACGAAGGAAGTGGATCCTTCAGCGGTGCATTGCCCAATTATTATGACCTCTATGGTGAGATGCTGACCTCTTTTGGTTCAGAGGCATCTGAGCCAGACATTGAGCTTGGAGGTCTGGATGTGAGATTGGTCCCTCTGACGGAGGGGGAGTTTTATCATTTCGGCAGCAACCGGGATTTGATTCAGTCCAGTCTGAATTTGCAGAACCGTGTAACCGACCAGCGCTTGAAATTTACCAGCGAAACGGATCATCACCCATCCATCTTTCAACAGAATTCAAAAGTCGGGTATCAGTTTACCGGACTCAACCATCACCTATGGATAGAGAATAGTCACCTCCCGCAATCCTGGAAACTCACTCACCACCACATTATTACAGGAGTTCCAGAGAATGAGTGGAAGCTTGATCTTCCCGAAAACATCTGCCTGGATATCGTTCACCTTGCCGACGGACGCTACTGTTTGCGACCCTATGGCTTTGATGATGGATTCCGGGAAAGCCTTGATGAAGGAGTGATGTGGATGGGAAAAAGCCTGGAGGATTGGCTGAAATCCCGCTCGCTTGATCCGGAGACAGCAGGTCTAAGCAGTGGCGATTCAATCTTTGAGCTGCCCCTTTTCCCGGTTCTTGATAAAGATGGGATTCCTGCTATGTTAAGCTGGATGCTATGGGGAAAGGGGAGTCATGATCAGTGGCTTGCTTCTGAGAGGCTGTCGGCCAGGCTCTTATCTGAAAGAACGGATCCTTTCATGCTCTATACACAGAGGGAGAAATTGCTGGCCCATACCCTCACTGCCCTGGCAAAAAACCACCACAAAAGCATCTTCTATTACATGGACCTGGAGCGCTGTGCCTCCGGCTTCAGGGGCTTGGGCCTGGACCTGCCCGCGGACCTTCCATCCGGGGAACCCATTGTAAAACAGATTAACGATCACATGTTCAGGGCCCTGGCTATTGAAGACTCCTCCATTTCAGGAGAGCATGAGCAATTGGCATTCGGGATTCTCAGGGAGGAAATGATCTCCACCCTCAAGTCGCAGGGAATTAATCCTCAACGGAATGTACTGGATGATCAGATTCTCTGGGGCAGGAGCCCTGTTCGGCTCGACCTTGCCGGTGGCTGGACCGATACTCCGCCCTACTGCATCATGGAGGGAGGGAAGGTGGTTAACCTTTCGGTAGAGCTGAACGGACAGCTTCCCCTACAGGTGTTCGCCCGCCCCCTGTCCGAGCCAAAAATTGTTCTCCGGTCCATCGACCTTGGAGAGAAGATCGAAATAAACTCCTTTGAGCAATTGCAGGGATATAACCGTGTGGGCGGGGGCTTTTCAATTCCAATGGCTGCCCTGGTGCTTTCCGGATTCGGTCCCGGTTTCACACAAAAGGAATATCCCAATCTCCAGGCTCAACTAAAGGCTTTTGGTTGTGGGATCGAGCTGTCCTTGCTTGCAGCCATTCCCAAAGGATCAGGACTGGGCACCAGTTCCAACCTTGCTGCAACTGTACTTGGCACCCTCAGCGAGTTTTGCGGATTGAACTGGGATAAGCATGATGTGGCCTACCGTACCCTCATCCTTGAACAGATGCTCACTTCCGGAGGTGGCTGGCAGGATCAGTACGGGGGGATATTTCCAGGTGTGAAATTATTGGAGACCGGTCCGGGAATATTACAGAAACCTTCCATCAAGTGGCTTTCCGATCAGCTATTTTCAAATCGTGAAACAGGCGAAATGATGCTGCTGTACTATACCGGGGTAACCCGGGTGGCCAGGGATATCCTAAGCGAAATTGTTAAAGGGATGTTTCTTAATTCTTCCCGCCACCTGGCAATATTCTCAGAAATGCAGGAGCATGCCAGGGAGACCTTTGAGACGATCCTGCGCAATGATTATGAGGGTGTTGCGGCAAGGGTAGCTCATAGCTGGGAACTGAACCAGCGCCTGGATGAGGGTACCAATCCCCGGGTAATCCAGGAGATCACCGGGAAGGTTGACGACCTGCTTCTGGGCTATAAATTGCTTGGGGCCGGTGGTGGGGGATACCTGCTTATGTTTGCCAAGTCAGCTGAGGCTGCGCTTCAGACCAGGCGTTTACTTGAATCAAAGCCACCCAACCGCAGGGCGCGCTTTGTGGATTTCAGCGTGTCAGATACAGGCTTCCAGGTATCCCGGTCCTGATACTACCTGATCACGATCTTTTTTACTCCTGATTGCACCTGGCCCGCATTGAGCTGGTAAAGATAGGTGCCTGGAGGCATCTGCCGGGTTGAAAGTTGCAAATGTCGCATTGATGCTGTCACGGGGTAGCTGAGGATTTTACGTCCGTTCATGTCCATGATCTCCAGGGAGCCTGAATATACGCCTTCAGGCAGAGAGACCGGGATATTCACCTGCTCATGGCCTGGATTGGGGTAGGCATTTCCCGGAGAAAAGCCTGTAATATCATAGCTTGCAGCTGGCTCCTCTTCCTCCGGCAGGGCATAGACGTAAGTGGAGGTCCGGTAGGGAATCACCGAATAGTCGTACTTGTAGACCAGGAATTTCTTTCCATGTTCCACGGTTTCGATAAGCTCGGTAAAGCCTGCACCCGAAGGTAGAGCCAGTAAATCAACCCCATTTTCGTTTATTAGCCGGGTTTCAAAGGTGAAGTAGTAGGAAAAATCGGTAGGCACGTACTTTGAGTAAATGTATACAAGCTCTATCAGCTCGTCATCATTAAAGAGGTGCTCTGAGACATACTGGATATCTTCCAGGTAATAACCTTCGGGTGTGGGAAGAGAAATGCTCTTCAGGAGGGTGTGGTCCATGTTGGAGATCAGGCAACGTTTATTGATCACATCCATGCTGTAGTATACATCTCCAAGGCTTTCGAGATGGCAGATGCTTGTCGATTCATCATAGGTTTTTTCAAATACCGGTTGGGCCAACAGGATCATGCCCATCATCCCGATAATCATGCTAAGGGTCACTCTCATAGTGGTAGTTTTATAGGTTAAGGCTAATTCAACAAATCCAGACCCTCGATGGCCGAGGTCCCGCCAGGGGTGTGGAGCAGGGCTTTTTGAAACAGCACCTTTGCTTCGCGGAAGTTATTCAGTTTGAAATAGGACCAGGCCAGCATGTTCAGGGCATCATAGTCAAAGGGATAGAGGTTCGCGACCTTTCCGAAATATTTCTTTGCAGACTCATAATCTCCTTTTCCATAGAAGATCAATCCGAGCCTGTGCATGGCAATGGAGTTATTGGGACTTATTTCCAGAATTTTCTCATACTGCTTCATTACCAGGGTCCAGTTGCCCATGGCAGCTCCCGGGTATACGATTCCAAAACGGGGTTCAATGGCATAGGGCATCAGGCTGATGGCATTGTTATAATAGGCCAGCGATTCGCTGAAGTTCCCCGCCTGGTAACTCAGCCAGCCCAGTCGCAGGTTGATTTCGTAAGATTTCTCGTCGTACACTCCCTTCAGGCTGTTGATGGCAGCACTCACCTCCCCCGTGGCTTCCTGGATATAACTTTGCTGGAAGGCATCTTTTGTCTCTACAAAATTTTGCCCCGACAGGGTGATCATACTCATAAAAAGGCCTGCTCCAAGCAGGCAAATTGATTTTAGAATTTCCATGATACTCCTCCGTATATTGATATGGCGTTATATGTGATTGAATTGCTAAGCTCATTATTGGCCGGGTCAAGCGGATAAAAATTGCTCTGATGAGCTGTCCACCTTCCCCCAAGGTATAGCATGGAGCCCTTTTCGCTAATTGGCAAGGAAAAAGTAAGGCCCACTTTTTTCTGTATGACATTCGAAAAGCTGTTGAAAACGATGGATCCGTTCTGCTCCAGGTAGTTCGTCATATCACCTAAGGCACCATTCAGGTCCAGCCAGACCTTTTGTGCTATGGAAAAACCCGCATGTATCTCGGGGATGATCCTGAGGAGTCCCGTTGAATCGGTCATTTCATACTGGCTGTTGAGGTAAGCCCCCAGGTAGAAATTAAGATTGCCCCGGGGGTACCAGGTCAGCCCCAGCCTGTTCTGGACCTGCTGCAGATTATTCAGGTTGGCATACCATGCGCCCAGGTTCAGGTTCAGACTTCCGGCCGTTTTGAGCACATTCAGTCCGCTTACCAGATCCAGGTTATCAGAGTAGCCCCATGCTACACGCGGACTCCCACCCTGCATGCCCTGGCTAAAAAAAATGGGGGTCTGGTAATGGACGCTTATAAGGTGAAACATGGGCATGAAGGTAAATCCCGAATGGCTTGTAAAAGAGGGGGATATATAGTACTGATACTGTTTTACATGCTGTGGGTCCAGATGAAGCTGGTAGAGGCCGTCATTGTAATAATAGAAGTTATTCTTCGACAGGTAGGTGAACTTATGGTCAAGCCTGATCCCGGGTGTAATACTGTTTCCCAGGGAGATAGAAGTATTGAAGAAGTCGCGTGTGACATACTGCACTCCAGGTGGCAGGTCTGCAAACAGTGCATCGGGATCTGAAAGAATCTCATCATTCAGAGCCTTGCTATAAAGGAATTCTACTCCAAATTGATCAACAGCCTGACCCTTCACCGGAGGCAGGCGAAGCGCCAGCTCCCCCCTGAACTCCTCCCGCACCATATTTGCCTGTTCAGCCTGTCCCGAAAAAAGCAGAGCGTAGTATAGGTACTCCATGGCCAGAGGGTCCGCCTGGTTGAATTCCAGGGCATGTTTGAAATGCTTTTCTGACGGGCGGTATTTTGTCTGATTGTATAAGGCGATTCCCATCCTCAATCTGAGGTAGTAGTAGTCAATATCCTGCTTCAGGGCCTTCTTTCCCACGACAATAACGCTGTCCCATTCCCCGGCAAGAAAGAGCCGGTATGTTTCAGTGTTAATTTCATTGAAGTTCATTTGCTCCTGGGCACCGATGCCCGTGGAAACAATGAAAGCAAGCCCTATGGAGATAATTAATCGGTACATGTGGCCTTCAGTTGAAGATTATCTGATTCCACGGTGAATTTGTGGATTCCTCCCTCGTTCACCAGCAGTGTGAAATCGAAAGTTTTCATTTCACGACCGGCTACGAAATTCCTTGCCGAGGAGACCAGCCTGATTTCGCTGGGAGACATATCACTGTCGATCCAGTCGTAGCGGCAAGAGTATTCAGAACGCAGGAAGATCCAGAAGGGTGCAAGCAGGTCCTGTAGTCCCAGGAGGGGCTGAGAGTAAATCAGGTTCAGGGGGTACTTATCTGAGATCTTAAGGTCCTGGTAGAATCCTTGCTGTACCTGGAAGGCTGCAAGGAAGAAATAGTAAAGCAGGCCCTTTTTATCACCTGTGAAGTGGGTGAAATACATCAGGTTCCCGTCGTTAACGAAATATGCCATGGCACCCGAGGGCTGACACCTGATATAAGAGTTGTTATAGGGATCGGTATTCACTTCCCAATATGAGCTCTTCTTTTCCCCGTTGATCACCATGTCGAAATGGTACCTTCTTCCCGGGATGAAATGAAAAGCAGAGAAAAGCAGGTCATTTCTTTCAATATTCGAAACCAGGTCTCCCAATTCCGGGAGCTCAAAAGATTTCAGGCGGAATCCATCCTTTCTATGGTGGATGTGATAGCTAATGGGGTACTCCTTTGTAACCGATCCGATGTAAGGTGTTTCCTGAACCTGGAAATGAAGGTGGGGATAGGGGGACCTGCCAGAATTCCCGCACCGGCCAATCTCATCGCCCTCCTTGATGGAATCACCCTCCTTTACCTTGATGGAACCCTCTTTCAGGTGGCTCAGGGAAGTATAGAGCTGATCGTCGTGTTTGATGATGACAGTGTTACCCCAGTTTTCTTTCACGTTCACCTCACCCACAATGTTGTCCGGGATCCGGTCCACCACCAGTTCCACCGTTCCGTCAGCAGGAGCCAGTACCATTTTCTCAAAACAGTAGTAGTCGGTGAGCAGGTCTCCACTACCCATGTACTGTTTCTCATCAGAATCGGTGATCACGAAATCCCAGGCATGCCTGAATTCATTTTTATGTGTATGTTCCCCGTCGTGGGCCTGGGAAACGGTCCAGATACCAAGAAAGGGCAGGCTGATGGGGAGCTCTTCGTGTTGTCTGAACCTGACCATGTCGTTGTGAAAGGCGTAGAGATTCTTTTCCGGCGAGTTGTGTTGAATCACTACCTCGGACAGGGCAAGGGAGGGTTTAAGTCTGAATTTAAGGGCATAGAGAAAGAGCAGCACCACCATGTTAAATGGCAAGGAATAGATGGGAAGGTTGAACACTGCAAATACCTTCGACAGGCTGATGGTGATCATGGCCACGATGGGGATCAGGATCACCACCCAGAAGTAGGAGCGCTTAGAGGGAATGATGAAAAATCCTCCCACCGCGATAGAGGTAAGGATGTAGTTAAACCCGATGTAGCTATAGCTTAATTCCGAAATATTTGCCCCGATGATGTCGTAGAAAAGGTAGGCCGTGTAGAATCCGATGAGTGATAGGGAAAAAGAAATTCTTGAAAAGAGCAAGAGTCCTATCGAAAGGATGATCCCGGAAAGCAGGTTATACTGGAACAGAATGGCCCCGAGTGATATGAAATATATCCTGAGGGACCTGGGTAGTTGCAGTTCGTTCCACCATTCATAGACTCTGACCAGGGGGCCTCCACCAATGGTATAAAGGTCGTTAAAGGTATAGATTCCCCTTTCGCTGATTCCCAGAGCAGCAAAATCCTTGGTGGCAAGGGTCATGATCCAGATAGAAAGCAGGAAGGGAATGGATAGGTAGGGCAGCGCGTATTTCCCAATCACTCCCTGCAGGCTTACCGAGATTAACAGGGTCAGGATTGCCGCAATGATGATAACCAGGATCAGGTGAGGGCCAGGTTCGAAATAGATCCCGAGTCCGAGTCCCACGAGCAGACTGTTGAATCCAAAAACGCCTTTCGAGATGGTCTTCCTGTCAAAACCCAGCAGGAAACCTGAAAGGTTTGTGACGAGCACCGAAATGAAGCCCAGCAAGCCCGCATAGAGGTCGAAGAAAGTGACCACGATCAGGATAAGCGCGAACATGCGCTGGTCCGAGAAGAAAACCTGCCCGTAACTATTGGGTATGGATTTCAGGAAGAGTTTTATATCGTCATTAAACTTCAAACCGGATATTTTGTGGATGAATCAGCCTACTTCAGGTGTTCTGGAATGAGCTCTTGCTGCCTGATCAGTTCCATGTTCTCCTCTTTTCGTATCACATGCACCTTGCCGCTGGTATCGATGAGCGTTACATTTGGACGAAGGGTGATGAACTGCATCCACTGGGTCATGTTATAGGCACCGATGCGTTTGACCACAAACTGGTCACCCTTTTTTAGCAGGGGGAAGGCAATGGCCTCCCTGAGCACGTCTATGTTCATGCAGAGCGGACCATAGATGGTGGTCTCCTCCATATGTTCAGAAACGGGTGCTGCCGGGTAAATCTCGTGCTCGTACCAGAAGGATGTGAAAAGCAGGTTGATCCCCACGTCCACGATGGTGGCCCGGTTCCCATTGGAGAGGCGCTTGTTGGCAATGACGGTTCCAAGCAGGTACCCGGCGTCATCGATCAGGGCCCGTCCGCTCTCAAGGATCAGGGTGGGAAGGTTCCTGGGATTCAGTTCAGAGTTGATGATGGCCGAAGAGATGGCTTCGGCATATTCATCCACCGAAGGAACGGTGTCTGATCCCGGGTAGTAAGCACCTTTCAGGGTATTGTTCGAGGCAAATCCCCCACCCAGGTCCAGGTATTTGATGTTCACGCCATATTTCCTCTCAATCCCGTAAGCCAGGTCGGCCAGTTTCCCGGCGGCGACCTTGTAGGCGTTTGAGGCAAGCATGTATGTGCCAATGTGGGTATGAAGGCCCACCAGTTCGAGTTTCTCACTGATCATGATCCTGTTGATGGCATCCCATGCATCCCCGTTTTCATAGTTGAAACCGAAACGGTCCCACATGGGATAAATTCCGGTATCCATGTTCACGCGAATGGCAACCTTGGGCCTTTTTCCCGAGTTTTCGGCAATGGCAATGATGGAATACATCTCATCAAAATGGTCAATGTGGATCAGGGAGTCATTTTCGATGGCTTTTTTCAGATCCTCATCGTTCTTATCGGGACCATTAAATATAATCTGGCTTCCCTTGACCCCGTTCTGAAGGGCCTTGTCATATTCAAACCCGGAAACCACCTCGGCCCAGGAGCCCTCCTGGTGGAAGACCCGGCACACTGCATCCAGGTAGTTGGTTTTATAGGACCAGGCGAACTGGACCTTCGGGTAGCGTGTGGTGAAGGCGTGTTTCGCCTTCTTGTATTTCTCCCGGATGCATCGCTCAGAGATCACGTAAAGGGGTGATCCGTGTTCGGCCAGCAGATCGGGAACTGCTACTTCATCGATATGGGTAATGGGTTCGGCCTGGGTTTTCATGCCAAATTTGCTGGGCATTCCGGCCTGCAGCTTCTTGATAAACGGTCTTTCAAAAGGTTTTTTAGCCATAATTTTCTTGCTATAATTCTCCACGGGTGGATAGTTCTTCAAATTCTTTCAGGTTGGTGATCAGGTCATAGGAGTAACGGATAAACATTTTTCCCACTTCGTAGGTATCCATGGGTTTAACCTCCATCCCAAGGGCCAGTTTTACCAGGGCCTCAGGCAGATTCTGCCCGGCACCAACGGCCAGGTATACCCAGGCCGGGATTCTTGGATTGATCTCTATGATAAACAGCTCATTCTTGCTGGACTTCACCAGCTCCACTTCCATGCCACCTTTCCATTTCATGGCACTGATAATCCTGTGGGTCAGGTCAAGCAGCTTGGGATCATCAAGGGTGATACCCGACCAGGCCTTTCCCTTGTCGGTAATAAATTGTTTCCGCATGGGGACAGCACCAACGGTGTTGCCCTCCCCGTCTCCCAGGGCAACCACGTTGACCTCGGTGCCCTTGATAAATTCCTGGATGATAACCGGCAGACCCCATTTGGCGCTGATCTTGTTGTAGTTCATACGCACCTGCTCTTCGTTGTAGGCCAGGTAGGCATCATAGAACTTGCCCTTCACCATCACGGGGTATTCAAATTCGTCCTTAAGTTTTTCAATCTCATCGACACGGGTAATGACTTTGCTGAAGGGAACTTCAAGGCCATATTTCTTGCCAAAATCAGGCAGGTTGGTCTTGTGGCGTTCCTCGAACTGCTCGAGAGTGGGCAGAAAGGTCTTGATCCCTGCCTCCTCCAGGATGTGTTGCGAGCGCATGAAAGCGTAAAGCTCTGCATCAAAGTTGGGGATCAGTACATCGATGGGATCCTTTGCATGAATCTCCAGGATCCTCTGGATCAGCACATCTGAGCCTTCCGATGGATAGGGGACCTGGTAGGTTTTATCTACGACTCCCTCCATGTAGATGCCTGGCTCCAGGTTCTCATACGCCAGCCCGATGATCCTTGGATCGAAGGTTTCCGATTCTCTGATGCCCCGGATCACCGGAACTCCGGGGCCGGGATTATCCGTGTTATTCAATCCCGTCAGGGCAATGGTAATTTTAGTTTTCATTTTCCAGTTCCAGGAGTTCAAACTGTTTCAACATGCTGATAAAGTCGTAAAAATACTTTTCAAAGCTTTGAGGATCAATCTCGTAATCCCTTGTCATCAGGGAGGTGATCTCATCCGGTGACTTGTTTTCGCCCAGATAGCCGAGGATCTCCTGTCCAACCTGGTTGATGGAGTAGGAATCGCCGGTGGTGGGATTGAATACAAAACCGGTTTCACTGATTGCAATGTTTTTTTTAATCTGCATAGGTGCAAGGATTCTAAATTAGAATGTAAAATTCCGAATATTCTGCCAGAAGGATGTAATACATTTCTGCGAAAAAGTTACGGAATTTGTGGAATATCATGTTTAGAAGAGTCGCAGGGCATTTTTTTTGACTCTTTAATAGCAAATGCTTACTTTGAAGCAAAGCTATGTTTTTTGCCTGACACGACTATTCATATTAAGAATATGATTTCCCATTGCTGCCTCAGGGTCATCAGGGGGGAATTTGAAAAAGCTGGCATAGAGGTCCGGGAGATGAGCCTGGGCAGGGCTGTGATTGCTTATGATTCCGACCATATTTCCATGGAGCAGATCAGGGCCATCCTCGTGGACCTGGGTACCGACCTTATCGAAACACGTGAGGACAGGCTGGTGGAGGAGATTAAACTGGCAGTGGTTGAACTGGTTCATCACATGAACAACGTGGACTCCATCGTCAGGAAGTCAGACTACCTGGTGGAAAAAACAGGTCTCTCTTTTGCGTACCTGTCGAGAATCTTTTCAAGCCGTGAGCATATCACCCTTGAGAAATTCATCATCCTGAATAAGATAGAACGGATCAAGGAACTGATCGACCAGGAAGAGCTTACTTTGAGTGAGATTGCCTACATGATGGATTATAGCAGTGTGCAATACCTTTCAAATCAGTTCAAACACATGACGGGGATGACCGTGAGTGAGTACAAGGAAAGTGACCGTTCCTCAAAGAGGCCCATCGACCAGCTATACTGAGTTCCGATTTCATAACATTTTCCCCGTATTTCATTACAGCCGCTCTCCATGAATGCCCGATATTTGTATCTACATATATAGATATTTAAATAAGAAATCATGGAAACAGGAAAATTCAGAATTACAGGCTTAAGCATTGCCATACTGGCCTTTGCCCTCTCCCTTACCCAGTGTACTGATTTAGAGGGATTAGATGAAACCCCCGACACCGGAGTAGAGTTGTCCACGACTGAAAGTAGCGGGATTCTCTTCATGAGGGAGGAGGAAAAACTGGCTCGTGATGTATACCTCTATCTTTATGAACTATACCCTCTCAGGCCCTTCCTGAATATCAGCAAAAGCGAGCAGGCACATATGGATGCGATGTTGTACCTGATCGACACATTAGGTCTTGAAGATCCCGTGGGGGAAAATCCGGAAGGAGTCTTTCAGAATGAGGAGCTGCAGGAGCTCTATGACGAACTCATTGAGCGGGGCAGTAAAAGCCAGGAGGAAGCGCTGAGGGTAGGAGCCCTGATCGAGGAGGTGGATATTATAGACATTCAGACCGAACTGGAGGAACATGCCACCGATGAAGAGGTGATCAGGGTCTATACCAATCTACTCAGGGCTTCAGGAAAGCACCTCCGGGCCTTTGTAGGGGTGCTCGGGCTCTATGATGTAGAGTACGAGCCAGTCCTGATGGACCCGGAACAGTACAGGCAGATCATCGAAGATTAGTTAACATAGGTGTCCCTGATGGTCTTCACCCGGATTTCACGTTTGATGCCGGCCTTGAGATCTGTCTTCAAATGAATCAGCTTTGATTCACCGGGCAGGAGATCGAAGTAATTGTCTTCAAAGAATCCCTCTCCATCCATGGAAAGATATACATTCTTTGCAAGGACATCGGAAGTGAGCTCCAGCATGTATCCCTTCTCGGTATTACTTGCTTTAAGGGTGATTTCAGCTTTGGGCAGATCGATCTCTTTGATGGGGGCGAAATAGTAGAGGTTGGAGGAGATCTCCTTCCCATTTTCCAAGAGTTTGGCTTCCAGGAGATGCTCATTGGCTCCATGGCTTCCCAGTAGCTGCTTTACCGGGATCTCAAATTGAAGTGCACTGGTATTGGCAGCTACATCGATTGTTCCTTCCTCACTCCAGGCCGTTTCACCCGAGAAATTTAGCAGGCGCAGGGAAAGGGTCCCCTCAAAGGCCGTAAGCCGGTCGGAGACCACATGCACCTTCATAATGCCATCCTCGTTTCGGGGTGCAAGCAGTACTTCTGCAAATGCTTTTTTTGAAAAGTATTGAAGGGCCTTCCATCTCACATAATAGTCGGTGCTTGACCAGGAAGCCACCGGCCAGCAGTCGTTGATCTGCCAGTAAAGACTACCCATGGTATAGGGCATGGCAATGCGGTGCCCCTCCATGGCCTTCTTTACACCTTCCGCCTGCAGCACATGGCTCAGGTAGAGATAGGATTCAAAGTCCGGGGGTTTCTTGTAGTCCCTCAACATATAAGTTTCGATGGTAACATTCCCGATGGAGGAACGCTGGTGCGATTGCATCACTTCGGAGTAAATATCAAAATCGCTTTCAGCGGCGTATTCTTTTACGGTTTTTATTTCGGGGAAGGATTGGAAGCCATATTCCGACATGAAACGGGCCAGGTAGCTATGATAGTTTTCGAAGGGTTCTTTTCCCCACCAGACTCCCCAGTAGTGACTGTCGCCGTTGGCCAGGTCCTCGGCAATGCTATCGCCCGACTGTGGGCTCGATGCCCAGTAGAAACGGTCGGGATCGTTAGCGGCAACAGCTCCGGGGAGCACATCCAGGAATATATCTTTATAGGCCTTCCACTGGGCATTTGCCCCAGCCTGATTCTCAGCTTCAGCCCTCTCTTTCCAGCCCCACAGCCACCAGGCTGATAGAACCTCGTTGTTACCGCACCAGAGGGCAAGGCAGGGGTGATTTCTTAAGCGTTTGATATTGTCAATGGCCTCCTTTTCAACACTCTCAAGGAATTCGGGATGTCCCGGGTACATGTTGCAGGCAAACATGAAATCCTGCCACACCAGCATTCCGTGTTTGTCGCACAGATCATAGAATATATCTTTCTCGTAGATTCCTCCTCCCCATACGCGCAGCATATTAAAGTTGCTCTCTTTGGCAGTCATGATAATCTTTTCATATTTCTCCGGGCTCACTCTGTCCAGGAAGGCGTCGCTGGGAATGTAGTTGGCACCTTTCATGAAAACGGGATACCCGTTCAGCTTGAAGTAGAATGAAGTACCCTCCTGATCTTTATCCCTTATAAGTTCAATGGTTCGCAATCCTATCTTGTGAGTAAGCTTTTGTACCCCTTCGGTGGTGTTAAGAATTCCTGACACCTGGTATAGATAGGCCTCACCCAATCCATTGGTCCACCATCGCCGGGGATCCTCAATCTCAAAATCCACAGCATATACATGACTTCCCTCCCGGATCTCCACTTCATTGCTGGCAAAAACGGAGTGCATGACCTCCACCGAAACTGTGCCCTGCCTGACGCCCTTCGATTCAATTTCAAAATAGGCCGTAAGGCTGGCTTTTGAGTCAGACAGGCTGTTCTGAACGATCCTCAGATCATTGATCCTGGCCTCGTTCCAGCCCTTCAGCAGGATGGGCTTCCAGATACCGCTGGTGACCAGCCTGGGCCCCCAGTCCCATCCAAAATGACATTGGGCCTTGCGAATGTGCGGACTCACAGCCTTCTCTCCCGGAACCTGGCCGATCTTGGCCAGGTCATTATCCGAGGTTTCCAGTCGATGGGGATAGTTGTCGTATTTTTCTATGCCTGTGTTGATTGGCGAGTGAAACATGATTTCCAATTCGTTGGAGCCCTCCCGGAGGACTCCCTTTACATCCACCTCCCACTCCCTGAACATATTATCGGCTTCAAGGATCAGCTGCTCGTTTAAAAACACATCTGCGTGGGTGTCAAGCCCCAGGAACTGTAGCACAATCTGCTGCTTTTCCATGAGTGCTGCCGGAACATCCAGGAGGGTTTTATACACCCAGTCTTTTTTATCGATCCATTGAACATCATGTTCATTGAGCCGATAGAAGGGATCTTCGATAAGCCCGTTTCGGATCAGGTCGGTATGTACACAGCCGGGAACGGC